>NZ_BCPP01001279.1:0-1562 GCF_016586125.1 Burkholderia sp. E168m23 | reverse complement strand
CGACGTGAGCGGCGCCACCGGCACGCAAACGGTCGGTGCGCTGTCGGGCGCGGCCGGCACGAACGTGAATCTCGGTGCGAATGCACTGGCGCTGAACGGCAGCGGCAGCAGTACGTTCGGCGGCACGATCGGTGGCGCGGGCGGGGTGACGGTGGCGAGCGGCACGCAGATGCTGACCGGCGACAACACGTACACCGGCGGCACCACGATCGCGGCCGGCGGCACGCTGCAACTCGGCAACGGCGGCACGTCGGGCAGCGTGGCCGGCAACGTCGTCGACAACGGTGCGCTGATCGTCAATCAATCGGGCAACGTGACGATCGCGAGCGTGCTGTCCGGCACCGGCTCCCTCACCCAGGCCGGCAGCGGACGACTGACCCTGACCGGCACGAGCACGCTGAGCGGCCCGACCACGGTCGGCGCGGGCACGCTGGCCGTCAACGGTTCGCTCGGCCAGTCGACCGTCACCGTGCAGAACGGCGCGACGCTGACGGGTACCGGCACGATCGGCGGTCTCGTGGTGCAGGGCGGCGCGACGGCGGCCGCCACGCAACCGGGCGCGGCGCTGAACGTGGGCGGCAACGTCACGTTCCAGCCGGGTTCGACGTTCCAGGTCGCCGCCACGCCGCAGCAAAGCGGCAGTCTCGCGGCGAGCGGCACGGCGACGCTGAACGGCGGCACCGTACAGGTGCTCGCGAACCAGAGCGGCTATCAGCCGAGCACGACGTACACGATCCTCAGCGCGTCGTCGGGCGTGCAGGGCGCGTTCACCCAGGTGAGCGCGAACTACGCGTTCCTCACGCCGACCCTCAGTTACGATCCGGGCCACGTGTATCTGCGGCTGGTTCAGAACGGCACGTCGCTGCCCGACGTCGCGACCACGCCGAACCAGCGCTCGGTCGCGACCGCGGTGGCCGCGCTCGGCGCCGGCAATCCGCTGTACGACACGGTGCTGACGACCGACGCGCCGACCGCACGCCGTGCGTACGGGCTGCTCGGCGGCGAACTGCAGGCGAGCCTGAAGAGCATGCTGCTGATCGACAGCCGCTATGTGCGCGACGCGGTGACCGATCGCGTCCGTCAGGGCCTCGCGCCCGGGTCGGGCCCGCTCGCGGCGCTGTCGTCGGGCGGCGCCGCGCTGTGCGGCGACAACACGGCCGGCGTGGTCGACCCGACGCTGCCGCCGGAACGCCGGATCGGTTCGCGCGACGGGTGCTACGGCGGCACGCCTTATCAGCCGGTCGTCTGGGGGCAGGCGTTCGGCGGCCGCAGCCGGCTCGCCGGCGACGGCAATGCGTCGTCGATCAACCGCAGCATGACGGGCTTCATCGCCGGCGCCGACATGGCGCTCAACGACAAGTGGCGCGCGGGTCTGGCCGCGGGCGTCACGCACAGCTCGCTCGACAACGACCAGAGTTCGTCGGCAGCGGTGAACAGCTACTACCTGTCGCTGTACGGCGGCGCGCAGTACGGCGCGCTCGGCGTGCGCGGCGGTGCGTCGTACACGTGGTATCGCATCAACAGCGACCGCTATCCGGGCTTCGCGGGCTTCTCGGATCACG
>NZ_BCPP01001278.1:0-1569 GCF_016586125.1 Burkholderia sp. E168m23 | reverse complement strand
GGTTGCGCGCGATCTCGACCATCTGCTGGTGGCCGATGCCGAGCGCGCCGACCGGCGTATCGGGGTCGACCGCGTCGAGCCCGACCTGCGCCATCGCGGCCCGCGCGTCGTCGCGCAGCCGCGCGCGATCGATGATTCCGAAGCGCCGCGGCAGGCGGTTCAGGAACAGGTTTTCGGCGACGCTCAGCGTCGGCAGCAGGTTCAGCTCCTGCATCACCATGCGCACGCCGAGCGCCTCGGCCTGCGTGCGGCTCGCCGGCGCGTACGCCTCACCGCCGAGTTGCATCGTGCCGGTGGTCGGGTCGACGAGCCCGCCGATGATTTTCGACAGCGTGCTCTTGCCGGCGCCGTTCTCGCCCGTGAGCGCGAGCGCCTGGCCCGCGTCGAGCGTCAGCGTGACGTCGGCGAGCACGGGTTCGGCATAGGTCTTGCCGATGCCGGATACGGACAGCACGGGATGGGCTGAACGGGAGGGTTGGAAGGTCGGTTCCATCGCGATCCTGGTTGCGGCCGCGCGCACGGGGCGCGCGGGTATGACGCTCACTAGTGCATGTGCATGCAGTGGCCGTGATCGCGCTCACACCGGATAACGGCCGCCGCGCCGGATTCTTGAGGGCGGCGGCCGGATCGGCGCGGCGTTACTTCGTCACGAGATCCACCGGCGTCTCGACCACGCCGGACATGTCGGCCTGCTTGCGATGCTCGGCGATCGCCTTGAGCGCCGTGTCGATACCGAACACGGCCTGCTTCGCCGCGTACTGGTCGGCGGTCGCGAGCACGCGGCCGTCCTTCAGCATCGGCTTGATCGCGTTGATGTTGTCGTAGCCGACCACGAGCACCTTGCCCTGCTTGCCGGCCGCGCGCACGGCCGACACGGCGCCGATCGCCATGTTGTCGTTGCCGCACAGCAGCGCCTTCAGGTTCGGGTATTCGTTGAGCATCGCGGCGGCCACCGCATTGCCCTTGTCGATCTCCCATTCGCCCGACTGCACCGACACGACCTTCATCCCGCCCGCCTTCATCGCGTCCTGGAAGCCGGCCGTGCGCTGCTGCGCGTTGGTCGTCGTCGACACGCCTTCGACGATGCCGACCTGGTCGCCCGCCTTCAGCCGCTTCGCGAGGTAATCGCCGATCTTGCGCGCGCCCTTGCGGTTGTCCGGACCGACGAACGGCACGTTCAGGTTCTTCGACTTCAGCACGTCGGGATCGAGCCGGTTGTCGATGTTCACGACGACGATGCCGGCGTCCACGGCCTTCTTCACGACCGGCACGAGCGCCTTCGAATCGGCCGGCGCGAGCACGATCGCATCGACCTTCGACACGATCATCTGCTCGACGATGCGGATCTGGTTCGCGGTGTCGGTCTCGTCCTTGATGCCGTTGGTGATCAGGTCGAACTGGTTCGCGTTGTGCTTCTGGTATTCCTTCGCGCCCGTTTCCATGGTCAGGAAGAACTCGTTGGCGAGCGACTTCATCACGAGCGCGACCTTCGGCTTGGCCGCGGATTGCGCGTGGACGGCCGGTGCGGCGGCCACCGCGACGGCGGCGAGCGCGGCGGTCAGGAAGCGA
>NZ_BCPP01001277.1:0-1570 GCF_016586125.1 Burkholderia sp. E168m23 | reverse complement strand
GACGTGTGGCAACGCGAAAAGCGGCTTGATCTCGCGGTCGAAGTATTCCTGGTCGGCCGCGTCGATCTTCGCGGCGATCCGGATCGGCAGCCCGCACTGGCGGGCGATGCGGATCGCGGTATCGACGCGTTTTTCCGGCGAGATGCGGCCGAGGAACGCGAGATAGCGCGGCTCGACGGGCTGCGGCATGTACAGCGTATCGGGTAGCCCGTGATAGACGGTCGTCAGCCATTTCGCCTGCGGCAACGGCTGGCGCTGCGCATTGGAAATCGAGATCACCGGCGCCGTATTGAACGTGTCGAACACCGGTTGCTGCTCGGGCAGGTCGAGCCGGCCGTGCAGCGTCGTCACGTAAGGCGTTTCCTGCCGGTTGAAGACCGAGAACGAGTAGTAGTCCATGTGGAAATGGAGCACGTCGAAATCCTTCGCGCGGCGCGCGACCGTCTCCATCAGCAGCATGTGCGGCGCGACCCGGTCGCGGATCGACGAATCGAGCCGCAGCGCGCGCGGCCACACGGATTCGAGCTTCGCCCGCGTCGTCGAATCGCCGCTCGCGAACAGCGTCACGTCGTGGCCGAGGTCGACGAGCGCCTCGGTGATGTAGGACACGACGCGCTCCGTGCCGCCGTACAGCTTCGGGGGCACGGATTCGGTCAGCGGGGCGATCTGGGCAATTCTCATGGTCCACGTCTCCTGTGTCCTGTCCGTTGCGGCGCGGCGGCGGAGCACTCGCTCATGCGAGCCCGCCCTGCGTCCATGCAGCGCCGGCCGGCATGGCTCCCGCCGGATATCTCATTATTATTCGCGATCCCGATGAGCGGAACCGCAGGTCTTTCATTTTTTGGGGGTTGTTACAGACCGGATACATTCGGCCGATCGAGCGCGGACGCCTCGTTTCGCGCCCGGCCGGCCCCATTCGGCGCCTCCTGGCGCCGCTCACGGCCTCGAGCACGCAATCAGGCGGTCAACGCGATGGCCACTTCCAGGGCGGCAGGTCGCGCGAATCGGCATCGACGAGCGCGGTCGCGCCGAGCTGCTTGTCGAGCACCAGCGATTCGCAGTCGGCCTCGCGCTCGAGCGTCGCGATGAGCCGCGCCGCGTGCGACACGACCAGCACCTGCGAACGCCGGGCGGCCTGCGCGATCAGGCGGCCGAGCGCCGGCAGCAGATCGGGATGCAGGCTCGTCTCCGGTTCGTTCAGCACCATCAGCGCCGGCGGCCGCGGCGTCAGCAGCGCGGCCGCGAGCAGCAGGTAGCGCAGCGTGCCGTCCGACAGCTCGGCCGCCGCCAGCGGCCGCAGCAGCCCCGGCTGGCGCATCAGCACGTCGAAGCGGCCGCGGCCGCCCGGATTGTCGATCTCGACCGACGCGCCGGGAAACGCGTCGTCGATCGCCGCATCGAGCGCCGCCGCGTCGCCGATTTCGCGGATCGTCTGCAGCGCGGCGGCCAGGTCGGCCCCGTCGTCCGCGAGCACCGGCGTATGGGTGCCGATGTGCGACTGGCGTGCCGGCGCCTGCGCATCGGTCCGGAAATGGTCGTAGAACGTAATAACTTCGTATAGCATACATTA
>NZ_BCPP01001276.1:0-1570 GCF_016586125.1 Burkholderia sp. E168m23 | reverse complement strand
ATTCGAAGATCGTGTCGGTCTGCCGCACGATGAAGGTTTGCAGCATCGACGAGAAATCGGGGCCGAGCGAGCCGATCGGCCACCATGCGTACGACTGCGCGAACAGTTGCACGAGCACCTGCAACCCGCCCGCCGTGACGAACAGCGCGATCGCGACGAAATTCAGGAATCCGGAAGTCGGGCCGCCCTCGTGGCCGCCCATCGGATCGAAGAACGCGGCGCTGCCGCTGCCGGTCTGGAAGTCGATCAGGTAGCCGACACCCTGGATCGCGAACAGCACCGCGCTGAACGCACCTGCGAGCAGCATGCCGACCATCGCCTCCTTCGCGACCAGCAGGCACCACATCAGGAACGGCAGCGCGGCGACCTGCGCGGCATCGATCGTCGGCGCGACGAACGCGGCGATCACGACCGCGATCCCGTTGCGCACGAGGCCCGTGATGATCTGCTCGTTGAATACCGGCACGACGAACATGATCGGCAGCAGGCGCGGCATCACGTAGAGCAGCGGCCGCAGCATGCCGGCGACGTCGTTGAAGCCCGCGGCCTGGTCTAGCATCGGCGCTCCGCGGCGGCAGGCGGGGCGGGATCGTCGGGCGCGACGGATGCGGCGGATGCGGCAGTTTCGGTGGCGATGTCGGCGTCCGTTTCCGCTTCGGTCATCGCCGCATCGAACGCGGCCGCGGCCTCCGGCGGCGTGGCCGCATGACCGGCCGCGGCGCCCGCATCGCCCGCACCAGCCACCCAGGTGCCGCCCGTCGCGAAGCGCCGTACCGCGTAGCCGTCCGCGACTTCGTCGGCGTCGCGCTCGACCCGCGCGGCGCGCGCGTGCAGCGCCTTCTCGCCGGCCTTCTCCAGCTTGTCCTCGGCGGCCTTCGCCTTGCGCGCGGCGCGCTGCAGGTCGGCGAGCGTCGCCTCGTGGCCGCGATGCACGTGCGCGGCCTCGCTCACCGACGCGTTCGCGGTGCCGATATGCCGGTCGAACGTACGCGTATCGGCCGCCGCGTTCTGCAACGCGCGGGCCTCGCGCACGTCGTCGGCGAGCCGCGTCTGGATCGCGGCCTTCGCGGCCACTTGCTGCGCGAGCTGTGCCTGCGCGGCCGCGAGCGCCCGCCGGCTCTGCGCGGCGATGCCCTGCTGGCGCGCGGCCGCGACGCGGGCGATCTGGCTGCGCATCTCGCGTACGCGCTTCAGGCGGGCGAGCGTCGCGAGCACGAGGCGGTCGTCGGCTTCAGACATGATCGTTCGCCAGCTTCGTCAGCTTCGCGAGCAGCGCGTCGAAGCGCACGTCCTCGTCCGACGCCTGCGCACAGAACGCACCGATCGCGTCGCGCGCGCGCAGCGCGAGATCGCCGAGCCGGTCGCTGCCTTCGCGATACTCGCCGATCTGCACCAGCAGCTCGATCTCCTGGTACTTCGCGATCAGCTCACGCACGCGCGCGGCCGCATGCTGGTGCGCGCGGCTCGCGACGAGCGGCATCACGCGCGACAGGCTCGCGAGCACGTCGATCGCCGGATAGCGGTTCGCGAGCGCGATCTTGCGCGACAGCACGATGTGGCCGTCGAGGAT
>NZ_BCPP01001275.1:0-1571 GCF_016586125.1 Burkholderia sp. E168m23 | reverse complement strand
GGATAGCCGGTGATGTGGCGCAGCCCGCCCATCGATTCGGCGATCGCGCCGAAGCCGGGCCGGTCGCGGTACGGGCCCGTCTGCCCGTAGCCGGACAGGCGCACCATCACGAGGCCCGGATTGTCGGCCGACAGCACGTCGTAGCCGAGCCCGAGCTTTTCGAGCAGGCCCGGGCGGAAGTTCTCGATCACGATGTCGGCCTCGCTCGCGAGCTGCCGCGCGATCGCCTTGCCGGCGTCAGCTTTCAGGTTGAGCGTGACCGATTTCTTGTTGCGCGCCTGTACCGACCACCACAGCGACGTGCCGCCCTGCTCCGGGTGGAGCTTGCGCCACTTGCGCAGCGGGTCGCCGCCGTTCGGATCCTCGATCTTGATCACTTCCGCGCCGAATTCGGCGAACAGCCGCGACGCGAACGGCCCCGCGATCAGCGTTCCGAATTCGAGCACTTTGACGCCCGCGAGCGGGCCCTGGCTGGTGCTCATGTGTCTCCCTGGCATGAGGAACGGCGCCGCCGGCAGGCGGCGCCCGGCTTACATCGTGCGACGATCGAGCATTGCGCGGGCGATGGTGCCCGCGTCGACGTACTCGAGCTCGCCGCCCACCGGCACGCCGCGCGCGAGGCGCGTGACCGCCAGCCCGCGCGCCTTGAGCGTCTGTCCGAGGTAGTGGGCGGTGGCTTCGCCTTCGTTCGTGAAGTTGGTCGCGAGCACGACCTCCTTGACGACGCCGTCCGACGCGCGCCGCACGAGGCGGTCGAAATGGATTTCCTTCGGACCGATTCCGTCGAGCGGGCTCAGTCGGCCCATCAGCACGAAATACAGCCCGCGGTAGGTCATCGTCTGCTCGAGCATGATCTGGTCGGCAGGCGTCTCGACGACGCACAGCAGCGTCGGATCACGCTCCTCGTCGCTGCAGACCTCGCAGATCTGCGCCTCGGTGAACGTGTTGCACTTCTCGCAGTGCTGCAGGTGCTCGGTCGCGAACAGCAGCGACCGGCCGAGCCGCTCCGCGCCCTCACGGTCGTGCTGCATCAGGTGAACCGCCATGCGCTGCGCGGATTTCGGCCCGACACCGGGCAGCACGCGCAACGCTTCGACGAGAGCGGACAAGGCGGACGGCTGTTTCATACGGCGGCAAAGAGTGGCAAGGACGCCGCGTTCAGAACGGCAGCTTGAAGCCCGGGGGCAGCGGCAGACCCGACGTCATGCCGCTCATCTTTTCCTGCGACGTGGCTTCGGCCTTGCGTACCGCGTCGTTGAATGCAGCGGCGACGAGATCCTCGAGCATGTCCTTGTCGTCCGCGAGCAGGCTCGGGTCGATCGACACGCGGCGCACTTCGTTGCGGCACGTCATCGTCACCTTCACGAGGCCGGCGCCCGACTGCCCTTCGACTTCGATGAGCGCAAGCTGCTCCTGCATCTTCTTCATGTTTTCCTGCATTTGCTGCGCTTGCTTCATCAGTCCGGCGAGGTTGCCTTTCAACATGGGAATACTCCTTCTTGATCGTGTGAAAACCGGCACGCGGCGCGTGCCGGCCAATGTGTGCGGGGCGTGATTGTGCCTGTCGCGGG
>NZ_BCPP01001274.1:0-1572 GCF_016586125.1 Burkholderia sp. E168m23 | reverse complement strand
AAAGCTGAAGAACGGCACGGGCACCGGAATCGGGATGTTGATGCCGACCTGGCCAACGTCGATCTCGCTCTGGAACTTGCGTGCCGCCGCGCCGCTCTGCGTGAAGATGCCCACGCCGTTGCCCATCGGGTTCGCGTTGACGAGCGCGATCGCTTCGTCGAGCGTGTCGACTTCCATCACGACCAGCACGGGCCCGAAGATTTCATGCGTGTAGATCGTCATGTCGGTTTTCACGCCGGAGAAGATCGTCGGCCCGATGAAGTTGCCTTCCTCGAAGCCGGCGACCTTCACGTCGCGGCCGTCGAGTTCGAGCTTCGCGCCTTCCTTGATGCCCATGTCGATCAGCGACAGAATCCGCGCCTTCGCACCGCGCGACACGACCGGCCCGACGTCGGTGCCCGCTTCCGAGCCCGCGTTGACCTTCAGCGTCTTCGCCTTCGCGACGAGGTCGGGCAGCCATTCGCGCGCCTGGCCCACCAGCACCGCGACGGACGTCGCCATGCAGCGCTGGCCGGCCGCGCCGAAGCCCGCGCCGACGAGCGCATTGATCGCCTGCTCGCGATTCGCGTCGGGCAGTACGATCGCGTGGTTCTTCGCGCCCATCATCGACTGCACGCGCTTGCCGTGCTGGCTGCCGAGGTTGTACACGTGCGTGCCGACGGCGGTCGAACCGACGAACGAGATCGCCTTCACGAGCGGATGCGTGCAGATCGCGTCGACGACTTCCTTGCCGCCGTGCACGACATTCAGCACGCCTTTCGGTACGCCGGCTTCGAGCGCGAGCTCGACGAGTTCCATCGTCGACATCGGGTCCTGCTCCGACGGCTTCAGCACGAACGTGTTGCCGCACACGATCGCCATCGGGAACATCCACAGCGGAATCATCGCGGGGAAATTGAACGGCGTGATGCCCGCGCACACGCCGAGCGGCTGGCGCAGCGTGTAGGTGTCGACGCCGCCCGCGACGTTCTCCGCGAATTCGCCAAGCTGCAGCGTGCCGATCGAGCATGCGTGCTCGACCACTTCGAGGCCGCGGAAGATGTCGCCTTCGGCGTCGGGAATCGTCTTGCCCTGTTCAGCCGTCAGCGTCTTCGCGATGCGCTGCTGGTTCGCGCGCACCAGATCCTGGAACTTCAGCATGATGCGCATGCGCGCGGCGATCGGCGTGTTCTTCCACGTCGCATACGCGGCGTGCGCGGCCTGCACGGCCGCGTCGACTTCCGCGACGGTCGCGAACGGCACGCGCGCGAGCACCTGCTGCGTCGCCGGGTTGACGATGTCGCGCCACTCGCTGGTGGTGGACTCGACGAAGGCGCCGTCGATCAGCAGCTTGACCGTCGGCACGTCTTGCCCCGTGCGGGGCGTCGGATTCGCGTTCATCAGCGTTTTCTCCTTGCAGTGGGCCGCGTGGCGTCGTGCGACGCGCGGCCGGTTCGGTTCAGCGAGGCGGCGGGCGGCGCGCCGAAAAAAAAGCGGCGCGCACGGCCCGCAGCCGGTCATTTCAGTTCGTTGGCGAAATCTTCTTCCCAGTACTCGCCGGGCATGCGCTCGGTCGCGTCGTCGCCACGCTCG
>NZ_BCPP01001273.1:0-1574 GCF_016586125.1 Burkholderia sp. E168m23 | reverse complement strand
CTCGGCGCGTTCTCGTTCACGATGGATTCGCTGCCCGGCACGCCGCAGATCCAGAACATCATCCCGACCACGTTCTTCAAGACGACCGCCTGGGCCGCGCCCGCGCTCGGCACGATCGGCTCGCTGTTCATCATCGTCGTCGGCCTCACGTATCTCGAATGGCGCCGCCGTTCCGCGATGGCGAAGGGCGAAGGCTACGGCACGTCGCTCGTCAACGAGCCGGAGCGCGTCGAGGCGAAGGCGCTGCCGCATCCCGCGCTGGCGATCCTGCCGCTGATCCTCGTCGGCGTGTCGAACTTCGCGTTCACGAAGTTGATCCCGCAGTGGTACGGCGCCGCGTCGTACACGGTCGCGCCGGAAGTGCTGCCGGGCGTGCACGCGCCGGTCACAACGTCGATCAAGACGGTCGTCGCGATCTGGTCGGTCGAGGCCGCGCTGCTGCTCGGTATCGTGCTGGTCGTGCTGACCGCGTTCAAGCGCGTCAGCGGCCGCTTCGCCTCCGGCTCGAAGGCCGCCGTCGCCGGTGCGCTGCTCGCCGCGATGAACACCGCGTCGGAATACGGCTTCGGCGGCGTGATCGCCGCGCTGCCGGGCTTCCTCGTCGTCAGCGACGCGTTGAAGAGCATCCCGAACCCGCTCGTCAACGCGGCCGTGTCGGTCAGCTCGCTCGCAGGCATCACGGGCTCGGCGTCCGGCGGCATGAGCATCGCGCTCGCCGCGATGTCGGACCTGTTCATCAAGGGCGCGCAGGCGGCCAACATTCCAATGGACGTGCTGCACCGGGTCGTCGCGATGGCGAGCGGCGGCATGGACACGCTGCCGCACAACGGCGCGGTCATCACACTGCTCGCGGTCACGGGCCTCACGCACCGCGAGTCGTATCGCGACATCTTCGCGGTCACCATCATCAAGACGCTCGCGGTGTTCTTCGTGATCGCCGTGTACTACGCAACGGGGCTCGTGTAAGCGTCGGCATCCCAGGCGGCGCGTCATTCGCCGCCTGCCCTCGCCCTTCAAGATCGGACCGCATGCGCACCGGAACGGATTCCGGAATGCGCATCCGGTCCGATTTCATTTCGCTGCCCGTCGAATCAGGCCAAATCCCCGCCGCAGCGCTTGTACGCGCCCGGCGGCCCCCCGGTCATTGCATAGCCTGCGCCCTTACTCGCCCATTGTTACCGGCAGCAGAACACTGCGTTGGGCGCGATCGCATTTTTCGCGCGGCCGCCCCGGCCTACACTGGTTTCAACGTCGCACGGCGCTTCAACGAACGAAGCGCTGCGATTCACCTGAATCGTGGAGGTCCCGATCATGAAGCGCCTGATCCAAGCCGTTGCCATCGCCCTGGCCGTCTCGGCCCCGTTCGCCGCGCAAGCCCAGTCGAACCAGCCGCTCACGCGCGCGCAGGTCCACGCCGAAGTCAAGGCGCTCAAGCAGGCCGGCTTCCAGTCGAGCGACTGGTTCTATCCGGCCAGCATCGTATCCGCCGAAGCGAAGATCGCCCGCGAGCACGACGCCGGATACGGCAGCGATCGCGGCGCATCGTCGGAATCGGGCCGGTAATCCGTCGTCCA
>NZ_BCPP01001272.1:0-1577 GCF_016586125.1 Burkholderia sp. E168m23 | reverse complement strand
TGAAAGCTTTCAGGGGTGCCTAGCTAACAAATCCGGGCGATTGTAAGCGATAGTTGCAAGTGATTCAAGGCTTTAGACGCGACAAAAACCTGCATAAAACGACGCCTCATGATGTGAAAAAACGCCCGATTCGACGACGTACGATGACAGTTGTAAGGTCGGTTTTTCGCACCGGTATTTCCTGCGCGAAAAAGTCCGGTGACGGGGTAAATGGCGGGGAAACGATGCCTGATGCGGGCCAGGCGGAAGCGGTGCGATCGCCGCGGGAAATGGGCTGCAAGCGAACCATCTCGAATGACTCGGCGCAACGCGGCGGAACAAGCAACGCGCGGCGACCGGACCACCACGCGCGACGCATGAAATTCGCCGGATGTTCGCGCATCGATTCATCCAATCAGTTGTCGCGCCGCCACAGATGTTCGACTGTGAGTTGCGGCACTTATCAACAATCCTGATCACTGCGCACGCTGTGCGCCCTGCCCGTCACCCGAGCGGCATGCCTGTGCCGCACGCACCGGCTCGCTCAACCGTGCATGAGCAACCACGCACCGAGCGCCGCGCTCACCAGCGCGAACGGAATCGAAACGAGGTGGAACGGCAGCCACATGCGCGGCTCCTTCGCGAGACGCACTGCGATCAGGTTCGCGAGCGAGCCGATCGCGAAACCGAAGCCGCCGACCGATACGCCGAACGCAAGCGCGCGCCAGTCGTGCGTGAACTCCGACAGCAGGATCGCGGCCGGCACGTTGCTGATCACCTGTGACAGCACGGCGCCGGCGGCATAGACGCGCAGCGGCGAATCGAGTTGCGCGTGCGCGATCGCGTCGTGCACGACGGGCAGCGCAGCCGCGCTGCGCAGCACGACGAACATCAGCACGAAGATCAGCAGCAGCAGCCAGTCGATCTTCAGGACTGCGTCACGTTTGACGGCGAATAGCACGATGGCGACACCGACGAGGCCCGGCAGCGGATGGTGCGCATCGGCGAGCAGCACGAACGCGGCGAACAGCACGGCCGCGATCAGCGCGTGCATGCGCTGTACGGGCAACGCGGCGGCGTCGCCCGACAAGTCGAGCGGCTTCGCGCGAAACATCAACGCGGTCAGCACGAGCAGCAGCGCCATCAGCGCGAGGGCGAGCGGCCCGAGCGTGACCACGAAACGACCGAACGACACGCCGCTCAACTGCCATAGGAAAAGATTCTGCGGATTGCCGAGCGGTGTCGCGACGGACCCCGCGTTGACGGCCAGCGCGACGACGATCACGAGCCGCCGGAACGGCAGCGGTGTCAGCGCGCGCAGCGACACCATCAACGGCACGACGACGAACAAGGCGACGTCGTTGGTGAGCCACATCGACAGCACGGCGGCGAAGCCGACGAGCAGCATCGCGAGCCCGCGTTCGGAATGCACGTGATGCACGATGCGATGCGCGAGCCACATCAGGCAGCCGGACAACTCGAGCGCCTTGGTCAGCATCAGCAGGCCCGCGAGCGTCGCGACCGTCTGCCAGTCGACGCGTTCGGCCAGTACCGAAAATGGTTGCGGACGCACCCATTGCAGCACGATCAGCCCAAGC
>NZ_BCPP01001271.1:0-1578 GCF_016586125.1 Burkholderia sp. E168m23 | reverse complement strand
TGCTATACGAAGTTATTACGATCAACGTGGAGAACGAGCAGGGCGACACGCTCGCCGTGATCATTCCGGTGGCGCGCGATGGCCTGCAGGTGCTCGACGACTGGGACGGCATGGGCCAGCGCATGACCGCGAGCGGCAGCCTGTTGCTGAACGACGTGCAGGTGTTCGCGGACGAAGTGGTCCCGCGCGACGGGGCGACGCTCGTCGGCCGTCATTGCGGTGCGCTGCGGCAGCTTCATCTCGTCGCGACGGGCGCCGGCATCGTGCGCAACGTGGTGGCCGATGCGCGCCGCTACGTGCTCGCGCACGGCCGTCCCGCGCTGCACAGCCCGGCGCCGACCGCACGCGACGATCATTTCGTCCAGCAGATCGTCGGCGAGCTGTCCGCGCACAGCCATGCGATCGACGCGCTCGTGCGAGAAAACGCGCGCGCGCTCGACCGCTCCGCCGACGCGATCGAAGCGGGCGCCGCCGATGCGGATGCGCTCGTACTCGACAGCGCGCTCGCGACCGCGCGCACGCAACTGATCGTCAGCAAGCTCGCGCTGCATGCGGCCGAGCGGCTGTTCGAAGTGGGCGGCGCGTCGGCGACGGCGCGCGAGCACAACTTCGATCGCCACTGGCGCAACCTGCGCACGATCTTCAGCCACAACCCGTTGCTGCACAAGGCGCGCGTGGTCGGCGATTACGTGCTGAACGGCGTGACCACGCACCTCACCGAAGGGCGCGTGTTCTGACGACGGCCGCCAGCGGCGGCGGCTACGCCGTCGTGCCGGGTTTCAGCGCCGACCTTAACGCCGCAGGCCGGCTTTGCGCAGCAGCGGCAGCACGCGCTCGCCGAAGAAGTCCAGGTCGGGCTTGAAATCGTAGAAACTCAACTGGACGCCGTCGATGCCCGCGCGGTGCAGCCGCACGATGATATCGGCGACTTCTTCGGGCGAGCCGGTGATCGAGATATTGCCGCCGATCGCGCGCGCGGCGGCCTGCGCACGCTGCTCGAACCCGCCGCGCCACGCGTGCGCGTCGCTGTCGAAGCGGTGGAAGCTGCCTTCGTCCGCATGCGCGACGATCGCGTCACGGTAGGCGCGCGCTTCGGCCGCCGTCTCGCGGCAGATCACGAGCGGATTGAGTAAGGTGCGGATCGTGCGGCCGCGCGCGGCGGCCGCCGCCTTCACGCGGGCCGTATGCGCGGGCAGCGCGTCGATCGCGCGTTCGGCGTCCGGGCCAGCCGGACTCGTGACGAACACGATGTCCGAATAGCGCGCGGCGAACGCGATGCCCGCATCGGAACCCGTCGCGTTGATCAGCAGCGGGCGACCGTAGCGCGGCTTCGGCGTGACGAATGCGCCGCCCAGCCGCCAGCTCGACAGCTCGGGCGTGTAGCTGAAATTATCCGGTTGCGCCCACAACTGCTGGACCGCATCGAGGAATTCGGCGGCCATCTCGTAGCGCCGGTCGTGTTCGATCCGGTTCCAGCCGAACATCTCATGCTCGATCGCGCGGTGGCCGGTCACCACGTTGATGCCCCAGCGGCCGCGCGAAATGTGGTCGAGCGTCGCGGTGAACTTCGCGAAATGC
>NZ_BCPP01001270.1:0-1581 GCF_016586125.1 Burkholderia sp. E168m23 | reverse complement strand
GCGGACGTGGTTGCCGTGGATCGTGTTCTTCCTGATCGTCAACGTGGCGGTTGCGTACATCGCCTATTCGCCGGTCGCGGGCGCGCTGGGCACGCGGCTGTCGATGGAAGGCGGCGCGCTGGTGTTCTCGCTGCTGAACGTGTGCCTGCTGCTCGCGCGGCGCATCCGCTCGCCGCTGATGGTGATCTACGGCGTGTCGATCATGGCGTTCGCGCTATCGTCGCTCGCGTTCATCCTCGGCAAGCCGTGGAATCACATGTGGTGGCTCGCGCATGCGATCTTCGCGGGCGGATTCTTCCTGCTCAGTTACGGCGTCGTGCAGGCGCTGCAGACGACACGCTCGTTCTCGGCGATCTACAGCCAGGAAGACCTGATGAGCCGGCTGTCGGAATCGATGGCGCGTACCGAGAGCGCGCTGCAGGAACTGCGGCGCACGAACCAGAAGCTCGAATACATGGCCGCGACCGACCCGATGACGGGCGCGTCGAACCGCCGGCAGTTCATCGCGCAGGTCGAGCGTGAGATCGTGCGGGCCGAGCGAGACGGCACGCCGTTCTGCCTGCTCGCGCTCGATCTCGACAATTTCAAGAACATCAACGATGCATACGGGCACCAGATCGGCGACGAGGTGCTGCGCGGCGTCGTGCGCCAGTGCCTCGAGGCAATTCGGCCGGCGGGCGCGCTCGCGCGGGTCGGCGGCGAGGAGTTCATGGCGCTCTTGCCGGAGATGCCGCTCGAAGGCGCGCGGATGACCGCCGAGCGCGTGCGTTCGTCGATTTCGAGTTCGCCGTTCGGGCTCGACTTCAAGCGCGTGCAGGTGACGGTCAGCGTCGGCGTCGCGCAATACGGCGTCGACGGCAGCACGGTCGATGCGCTGCTGCGGGTGGTCGACGAGCGGCTGTATCAGGCGAAGCGGGAAGGGCGCAACCGCGTGGTGTCGCGCTAACCGGATCTGCACCGAAAGCCCCGGCGGCGGGAGTGCCGCCGGGCTTTTGCGGGCCGGTGTCGGTGTCGGCCTGCTCACGCGCGGCGACGCGCTAGCGCGACGCTACCGCCGTCGCCTGCTTCGACTGGTCGTCCTGCATCGACTGCGACGCCTGCCACCAGTACTTGCCCGCACGCTGCTGCGGATCGCGGATCGCGAGATACGTCGTACTCCAGAGCTGCGCCGCGTTGGCTTCGGTCGCATCCGCACTGCGCGTGCCGAATGCGTCGGTCTGGTACTTGCCGTTCACGTAGGACCACGTCCACATTTCCGACGTGCGCATGTCGCGCCCGTTCGAGATCACCTGCCAGATCGTCTGCCGCGCCTGCGTGAGCAGCGTGCGTGTCGTAGCCGACAGGTCCTGGCGCGCCAGCTGGCGATCGAGCCCGGCCACCCACATCGCCTGCTGCCACGACCAGATCACCGTGCCGTGATACGCGGAGCTCGTGAACTTCGGCCACAGCGACGAGCTCGCATACGCGGGGTTCGCGATCAGCATCCCGACATCCGTCACGAGCCCGGTCGGGAACGGCCGCGTGACGTCACTGACGATCCGCTGGAGCTGATCGTCCGGCGGCGTACCGAACAGCAGCGCG
>NZ_BCPP01001269.1:0-1587 GCF_016586125.1 Burkholderia sp. E168m23 | reverse complement strand
GAGATACGCGGTGCTGAGCGGATCGAGATAGTCGAACGACAGCGGCGTCTGGCGGCCGAGCGTCAGTGTGCCGTAGCGCTCGGCGCTGAGGCCGACGAACGCCGCGCGGTTCCAGATCGTGTTCGCCGTCGCGAACTGGCCGTTGTTCGTATAGAAGCCGTTTTCCAGCTGGAAGATCGCCGACAGTCCGTCGCCGAGATCTTCCTTGCCCTTCAGGCCCCACCGGTCGGGCTGCGTATTGCCCTGGATCATCGCCCACTTCGCGTGGCCGCCGACGTTGTTCACGTATGCGACGCCCGCATCCATGCTGCCGTACAGCACCACGCTGCTCTGCGCCCACGCGCCCGACGCGACGCCCATCCCGATGACTGCTGCTACTACCGCATGCTTGACCATTTGATCTCCTGACTCTCCAACCTGATGAATACGTGTTGTGACGGCCTGCGCGGGGACGGCCGGCCGTCGCGCATGTTCATCGCCGAACGGGCATTCTTGTGTTCCATATAAGGAACAATGTGCCTTTAATGGAATGGAGTATAGAGGGGGTGCGCGCCCGATCAAAAATAAATTTTTCGGGACGGATGAGTGGCGGGCAGACGCCCGGCAATCCCGCGTGATGTCTTGAAAAAGCCGATAAATCCCCGTCGCATAACAAAAAATTACATTCGACAGGGTAGACGAAGGGAGCGGCCGAGCTAAGTGTCGGTGTTTTCCCTAGGACATGCAGCTTTTTATTTTGCTCGCGGAAAGTCGCTCCTATAATCACCATCCATAAACTGACGTTCCGGATATGGAACAAACCGAGAGTCGATCAGAAGGAAGGGTGTGAGATGTCTGAACAATGGATTTGCGCCGGTCATGCCGGCGCGCTGTCGGAAGACACGCCGATCGAGTTCAAGCGGACCGACGGCGTGGAAATCGGGATCTACCGCGTCGGCGACGACGTGTATGCGCTCGAGAACGTATGCCCGCATGCGTACGCGTTGTTGACGCAGGGGTTCGTCGACGAAGGCACGGTCGAGTGCCCGCTGCACGAGGCCGTGTTCGACATCAAGACGGGCGCATGCCTGAAGGGTCCGGGCGGACGCGCGCTGAAGCAGTACGCGGTGCGCCTCGCCGGTGAAGAAATCCAGATCAAGGTGGAATGACATGAAAGAAGCGACCGTCAACTTCAATCCCTTCCTGAAGCCGTGGGTGGCGCCGCAGCCGAACAACGTCGCGGGCAAGGGGCAGATCGAGATCCCCGGTCAGGTCGAGAACCAGATCTGGCAGAACCGCAAGGCCGCACCGACCCAGTACGAGAACGACCTCGGCGATGCGCTCGAACGCGTGTTCGAGAGCGGCGCGACCGAGGTGGACGATGTCGTCGCGGGGCTGAACCGCATCGGCTTCCGCGCGCCGGACGGCACGGTTTGGACACCTGAGCGTTTCCGCGCCGAAATGGCCTCGCTGGCGGAATGAACGCACTGACCGCGCCGCGCGCCTGAGCGCCGACCCGACAACCGCATCCGGAGCACACTGATGACGTCCCCCGACCAACACGAAGCCCAACACGACCCGGTCCGTGACTATCTCGACCGCGGCATC
>NZ_BCPP01001268.1:0-1592 GCF_016586125.1 Burkholderia sp. E168m23 | reverse complement strand
GCAGCGCTGGATTCGCGCGGTCAAAGATGCTGCGCCGCTATTCTGCTCATCCGCTGTCGAGCAGCCCGGATCGATCACGACGCAAATCGCACTCGCCGCAATCGAGACGTTCGAGATCGTCGGCGAGAGCAATGATTCGCGCGAGCCGAACGCCGACGACCGTTTCATCCTGACCGAGTTCATCGCGCACGCGTTCGGCGGCTTCCGCGTCGAGCAGCCCGCAGCAGCGCCGACCATAGAGCACAACTTGCAAGGGATCGCTCGCATCGATCTTGAACTGGTCGAGCGTGAGGCGCGTGCGTTTGCCCGTACCCCACCGGCACCCGCGCCGACCGACGAGCGAGCGGCGTTCGTGAAGCTGATGGGCTACGACCGCCCTGAAACGGAAGGCGTTGCCGTGGACGTGTGGGACAGCCAACGTGCGACGTGGCTCGAAGCGCTCGCCTTTGCCCACGCCCCCCTCCGCGAACGCGACAGGACGGAAGGAACGATGGCGCTGCCGCATTGGTTCGAAACGTTCCTGACGAACGTGTGCGAAATCCCTGACCGCAACAGCCCTGAAGGTGAACCGGATGCGATTGTCGCGACGCTGGACGAGCTGCGCGACTGCGCGCTCAACGCGATCGAGCAATGCGGATCGTGGGCCGCCCCCGCGCAGGCGGCGGAACCGGTTGGCGAGATCGTCGCGTTCGGGCCGGATCTGAAGGAGGTTTCGTGGCGTGCCGGGAAGATGCCCGAGATCGGCACGAAGCTCTACGCCGCCCCGCAATCTCCCGCGCAGGCAGAGGCTCTGGAGGGGCTGACGACCGATCGCGCGTTTGCGCTGTACATGCTTGCGCGCACAATGAGTGATTCGGAACGCTGGATCAGTGAGCTGCGCAAGTCGATCACCGCTAATTCAGGCCAGGCCGCCGGTGCCGAGGTGTCGCCCGACGATCAGCGGGACGGCACGCGCTGGCGCACGCTGATGAAGAAAGGTGAGCCGGAGGTCTATGTCGAACGCACGGAGCGCCGTGTGATTCAACGTACGTCAGCCGTCGCGTTCTCCAGCCCGAATCTCACCGACAACATAGGCGTCAGCACAACGTCCGAGATGTTGGTCAAGCGGTACTCGATATTTGCGTGGTGGTCGCGCGAGAACGAATATCGAACGTTCACCGAAGCCGTCGACGCGATCGCAGCGGGCGCGATCCAATGAAGCTGACCGACGTCGAAGTGTTCGCGATCCGCGCGGCCGCCCTACCTGAACACCTGCGCGAGAAGCTGTATCCGGAGCTGATGGTGCGCTGCTCGGCCTGCGACGGAACGGGCGACGTGCACGACGCTGCCGGCGAATGGCGCGGCGTGTGCACGGCCTGCAACATGTCGGGAGACCCATCATGAGCAAGTACCGGAAGCTCGATACGCTGATCCTCGGCGAGATCAGCGAAAAACCGCGTCGCTTCGACAGCATATTTGCTGTGGCAGCGGTCTATGCCGAATGCCGTGAATTCTGGAGGTATCCGGAATTCCGTGTGTGAGGCGGGTTGAGATTCAGACTCCAATGTTGAATCGTTCCGGGTAAAGCAGTGCGAACTGCGTCATCGCGCTCT
>NZ_BCPP01001267.1:0-1595 GCF_016586125.1 Burkholderia sp. E168m23 | reverse complement strand
CGCGAAATGCCGCTTCCCGGTGAAGAAGCTGTTCGTGCATACGTGCTACACGGTCGGCTACGGCTCGAAGGATCACTTCAACGTGCCGTTCTACGGCCTCGTCTGCGCACTGTACGCGGACGGCCGCCCGGTGCGTTTCGCGAACGACCGCTACGAGCAGTTCCAGACGTCGCTGAAGCGTCACGCGTTCAAGATGCATTACCGGATCGCGGTCGACCGCAATACGGGCCTGCTGCAGTCGTTCAAGGGCGAGTTCGAGGCGAACGGCGGCGGCCGCTCGAACTTCTCGCCGTCGGTCGCGATGGTCGGCGCCACCGCCGCGCAATCGATCTACTACTTCCCGAAGAGCGACCTCGCGGCCGTCGCGATCGCATCGCGTGTGATCGACGCCGGTTCCGCGCGCGGCTACGGCACGCTGCAGAGCATGGCCGCGACCGAGATGGCGGTCGACGAGATCGCCGCGCAACTGAACATCGACCCGATCGAGTTCCGTCTGCGCAACGCGCTGCGTTCGGGAATGAAGAACACGCAGGGGGCGATTCCCGCCGGCGCGCTGCGCGTCGACGAAGTGCTGGAGCGCGCGAAGCAGCATCCGCTGTGGACGCGTCGTGCCGCGCGCAAGGCGGAGTTCGAGGCCGCGCATCCGGGCAAGCGCTACGGCGTCGGCTTCGCGTGCGTGCAGAAGGATTTCGGCACGGGCGCGGAAGCGTCGTTCGCGAAGGTCGAGTTCGACGCGCACGGCAAGGTGTCGCTGCAGCACACGGCGGCCGAGATCGGCACCGGGATGTCGACGTCGCAGGCTGTCGCGGTCGCGAAATGGCTCGGCCGTCCGGCGACCGACGTGCGCGTGGCCGTGACCGAATGGCCGGACCTGCCGGTCGAGACGAGCGGCGACCCGTACCTGATGTCGCAGGCCGACCAGGATCGCCTGAGCGCGAACCCGCGCTGGTCGCCGGGCTATGCGTCGCCGTCGAGCGCGACGAACTCCGCGTACTACTTCACGCACAGCACGCGCGAAGCCGCGCGCGCCGTGTTCCGCTACGGGCTGTGGCCGGCCGCGATGTCGATCTGGACGCGGGGCTTGGGCGGCGGCCAGGCCGCGCCGTACACGATCCGCATCGAGGATGCACGCTGGGTCGACGGCAAGCTGACCGCCGACGGCCTCGAGCCGCTGACGTTCGAACAGCTCGCGAAGCAGGCGCATGCGCTCGGCCTGCCGACCGGCGCCGTCGTGCACGTGTTCAACCGCTGGCAATGGACCGACGCCGAATTCGAGGTAGGCGGCGCGGTCGAACGTCTGCCGATCGACGGGCTGTCGCTGCGTGTCGGCGCGCCGAAGGCGGGCGCCGACGACGGCCCGGTGCCGGGCACCGCCGCGCCGGCCGGCGCGACCGCGCTGCGCGGGACGCTGCCGCCGACCGCGAACGGCTACCGCGTGCTGGACCGCAAGCGCGTGTTCATCCCGCCGACGAGCCGCAACAACGCGGCCGTCACGTACTACACGGCGGTCGGCACGCTCGTCGAGCTGGCCGTGCACGAAGCGACCGGCAAGGTCGAACTGCTCACGCACCACTCGATCATGGAATGCGGCAACC
>NZ_BCPP01001266.1:0-1595 GCF_016586125.1 Burkholderia sp. E168m23 | reverse complement strand
GCACGTGATCGCCCATACTCCCGCCTGGATCGGCACGCCCGCCGAGGCCGCGATGGCGATCATCATGGCGATCTACGTGGTCGCCGCGCTGTTCAACCTGCGCATTCCCGACACGGGCGCCCGCTACCCGAAGCAGGAGCGCGGCCCGGTCAAGCTGCTCACCGATTTCGCCGACTGCTTCATGGTGCTCTGGCGCGACAAGCTCGGCCAGATCTCGCTGGCGGTCACGACGCTGTTCTGGGGGGCCGGCGCGACGCTGCAGTTCATCGTGCTGAAGTGGGCCGAGGTGTCGCTCAACATGTCGCTGTCCGAAGGCGCGATCCTGCAGGCCGTAGTCGCGGTCGGCGTGGCGGCCGGCGCGATTGCCGCCGCCGCCCGGATTCCGCTGAAGAAGTCGCTGACCGTGCTGCCCGTCGGCATCATCATGGGCATCGCGGTGATGCTGATGGCTTTCTACACGCGCGACCTGTTCCCGGCGCAGTGGGCCGTGCACTTCGGCCATCTGCGCCTGCCGTTCTACCTGATCGTCGCCTACATCTTCCTGATCGGCGTCGGCGCGCTGTCCGGCTATTTCGTCGTGCCGATGAACGCGCTGCTGCAGCATCGTGGCCACGTGCTGCTGTCGGCCGGCCATTCGATCGCGGTGCAGAACTTCAACGAGAACCTGTCGGTGCTCGTGATGCTGTGCCTGTATGCGGTGCTCGTGTGGCTCGACGTGCCGGTCGGCGTCGTGATCGTGCTGTTCGGCACGTTCGTCTGCCTGACGATGTGGCTCGTGATGCGCCGCCACCAGGCGAACCAGCGTCAGTTCGACTCGGTCGCGCTGATCGGCGAATCGCGGCACTGACGCTACACTTTCCGTTTTCGTCCGCTGGCGCCGGTGCTCACACCGGCGCGTTGCCCTCATGACGCACCCGATACCCAACCTCCTGACGATCGCCGGCTCCGATTCGGGCGGCGGCGCAGGCATTCAGGCCGACCTGAAGACGTTTTCCGCGCTCGGTGCGTATGGTGCGAGCGTGATCACCGCGCTGACCGCGCAGAACACGCGCGGCGTGACGGGCGTGCATGCGCCGGACGCCGCGTTCGTGACCGCGCAGCTCGACGCGGTGTTCGACGATATCCGCATCGATGCGGTCAAGATCGGGATGCTCGCCAACGCGGCGATCGTGCAGGCGGTGGCCGACGCGCTGCGCCGTTACGCGCCGCGCTTCGTGGTGCTCGACACGGTGATGATCTCGAAAAGTTCGCACGCGCTGCTCGCGCCCGATGCCGTCGACGCGCTGCGCGACACGCTGCTGCCGCTCGCGACGGTCGTCACGCCGAACCTGCCGGAAGCGGCCGCGCTGCTGAACGACGCGCCCGCCACCACCGAAGACGACATGGTGCGGCAAGGCCAGGCCCTGCTGCAGACGGGCGCACGCGCGGTGCTGATGAAGGGCGGCCACCTGCCCGACGCGTCCGCGAGCCCCGACTGGCTCGTCGAAGCAACCCGCACCGTGCGGCTCGACGGCGCACGCGTGCCGGTCAGCAATACGCACGGCACCGGCTGCACGCTGTCGTCGGCAATCGCCGCGCTGCTGCCGCAGCAGCCC
>NZ_BCPP01001265.1:0-1595 GCF_016586125.1 Burkholderia sp. E168m23 | reverse complement strand
CGCAAGAAACAAATTTCAAGGTAATCAAGCATGCTGACTGGCGAAATCCGAAGCCAAATCAACGCCATCTGGGACTCGTTCTGGTCCGGTGGGATTTCAAATCCGCTGGAGGTGATGGAACAAGTCACTTACCTCCTGTTTATCCGCCGTCTCGACGAGATGCATGCGCTGGAAGAGCAGAAGGCCATCGTCACAGGCAGGCCTCAGGTCACCCGAATTTTTCCACACGGCAAGGACGAGAAAGGTCGGGAATACAGTGACCTTCGCTGGTCGCGGTTCAAGAATTTTGCAGCGCCGGAGATGTACACGGTCGTCGGCGAACATGTGTTTCCGTTCCTGCGTGTGCTGGGCGGCCAGGATACGACCTATGCGCATCACATGAGGGATGCACGCTTCACCATCCCGACACCGGGCCTGCTCGCCAAGGTCGTTGACATGCTCGACCATGTCCCGATGGACGACCTGGACACCAAGGGCGACGTCTATGAATACATGCTCGGCAAGATTGCGAGCGCGGGCCAAAATGGCCAGTTCCGCACACCGCGCCACATCATCAAGCTGATGGTTGCACTGACCGAGCCGAATGCCGATGATGTCATCTGCGACCCGGCCAGTGGCACCTGCGGTTTCCTGGTTGCAGCCAGTGAGTACCTGCGCAAAACGTATCCGAAACTACTAAACAATGCAGGTCGTCGCGAGCATTTCCACAACGGCATGTTCCACGGCTACGACTTCGACAACACCATGCTTCGCATCGGCAACATGAACATGGTGCTGCACGGGGTCGAGAATCCAGACATTCGGTACAAGGATTCGCTGGCGCAGGACCATGCCGGTGACGATGAGAAGTATTCGCTCATCCTCGCCAATCCCCCGTTCGCCGGCTCTCTGGACTACGAGAATACGGCCAAAGACCTGCTGGCCATCGTCAAGACGAAGAAGACGGAACTGCTTTTCTTGGCGCTGTTCCTGCGACTTTTGAAGCCAGGTGGCCGTGCTGCCGTCATCGTGCCGGACGGCGTGCTGTTCGGCGCATCGAAAGCCCACAAGGAACTACGTCGGACCATCGTCGAAGGCCAGAAACTCGACGGCGTGATTTCGCTGCCGGCGGGAGCATTCAAGCCGTACGCCGGTGTATCCACCGCCGTCCTATTGTTCACGAAGACCGATTCCGGTGGCACGGATAACGTCTGGTTCTATGACATGGAAGCCGACGGCTGGAGTCTCGATGACAAGCGTCAGCCGCTTCTCGACGAGGACAAGCTGGGCGTGGCGCCTACTCAGGTGCTGACCAAGGCGGAGCACGCCAAAAACAATCTCCCCGATGTGCTGGCACGCTGGAAGCAGAGGGATGGTGCTGAGCGGGAGCGTCCGCGTAGTGCCCAGAGCTTTGTAGTGCCCAAGGCGGACATCGCTGCACAAGGCTACGACCTGTCCATCAACCGGTACAAGGAAGTTGTACACGAGGAAGTTGAGCATCTGCCGCCGAAGGAAATTCTGGCGAAGCTGCGCGTGCTCGAGACCGAGATTCAGGCGGGAATGACTGAACTCGAGGAGATGCTCAAGTGAGGTCCAGGTGGAAGCGAGTTGCGTTG
>NZ_BCPP01001263.1:0-1599 GCF_016586125.1 Burkholderia sp. E168m23 | reverse complement strand
TGCCTGGCAGATCGTGCAGACGTGGCAGGCGGCCGAATGGTGCCGGCTCGACGCGTCGCAAACGGGCATCGCGCTGTCGGGGGCGGTGACGGGCGCGCTCGATGGCACGCCGTTCCGGATCGACTACGCGATCGCATGCGGCGCCGACTGGCTCACCCGTTCGGCGCGCGTGACGCATCGGACCGGCACGGCGCCGCCACGGCAATGGGACATCGCATGCGACGCGGGGCAGTGGACGATCGACGGCGTCGATGCCCCGATGCTCGCAGGCGCGACCGACATCGATCTCGGCTTCAGCCCGTCGACCAATACGCTGCCGATCCGGCGGCTGGGGCTCGCCGTCGGCGAATCGGCCGCGATCCGCACCGCGTGGCTGCGTTTTCCCGACTTCGACATCGTGCGCGGCGAGCAGCGCTATACGCGCACGGCGCCGCACGTGTATCGCTACGAGAGCGGCACGTATGCGGCCGACATCGAAATCGACGACGCGGGCCTCGTCACCGACTACGACGAATGGCGGCGCGTCGGCGCGGCGTCTGCGTCGTGACGGATCAGCGCGCGCTGGCGACCGACAGCTTGCCCGGAATCAGCTTCAGCGTGGTGAACGCGTCGGCGATGCTCTGCTGGTACGCGACCGTCGCGTCGGTGATCGGCTGCACGCCGTAGCCGGCGCGCTTGAGCGCGACTTCGAGCGTCGGCGCATCGAGGCCGACGAGCGGCGACAGTTGCGCGGCCACCTCGGGCACGTGATCGCGCGCCCAGCGATCGACCGCGTCGACTTCGTCGAGCAGCGCGCGCAGCACCTGCGGGTGGGCGGCCGCGTACTTGCGTGCGGCGAGGTAGTACTGCGTGTTGCGCACGAGCCCTTCGCCATTCGCGACCACGCGCGCGCCGAGCTGCCGTTCGGCGGCGGCCAGATACGGATCCCAGATCACCCACGCATCGACGCTGCGCTGCACGAACGCGGCGCGCGCGTCGGCCGGGGTCAGGTAGATCGGCTGGATGTCGGCATACGTGAGGCCCGCATGCTCGAGCGCCTTCACCAGCAGGTAATGGACGTTCGAGCCCTTGTTGAACGCGACCTTCTTGCCGCGCAGTTGCGCGAGGGTGCGGATCGGCGAATCGGGCAGCACGACGATCGCCTCGCCCTGCGGCGCGGGCGGCTCGTTGCCGATGTAGACGAAATCGACGCCCGCGGCCTGCGCGAAGATCGGCGGGGTTTCGCCGACCGTGCCCACGTCGATCGCGCCGGCGTTCAGCCCTTCGAGCAGTTGCGGGCCGGCCGGGAATTCGAGCCATTGCACCGTGACGCCCTGGCTCGCCAGACGCTTCTCGAGCGTGCCGCGCGCCTTGAGCACGACGAAGTTGCCGTATTTCTGGAAGCCGATGCGCAGCCGCGTGCCGCTGTCGTCGGCCCGGGCGGCTGCGGCCGCGAGCGGTCCGAGCGCGAGCCCGGCCAGCCCGGCGGCCGCGCCGTGCAGCCACTGGCGGCGGCGCGGGTTCACCGGGGTCGTTTCAAGGTCTGCGTGCGGTGTGTCGTTCATTAGGGCGTGTTCACGCTAATAACGGGTTTGCGCTGGCCCCCAGAAGGGCCGAGCG
>NZ_BCPP01001262.1:0-1604 GCF_016586125.1 Burkholderia sp. E168m23 | reverse complement strand
ACTGGTCGGCCTCGACGTGATCGGCCTGAAACGCGTGCGCATGGGTCGCGTGATGCTCGGCGCGCTGCCGCAAGGCCAATGGCGCTATCTGTCCGCCGACGAGACGTTCTGACCTCAGGCGCACCCAGTGCGCGATCCAATGAAAAAGCCCGCTCAAGCGGGCTTTTTCTTTTCCGCAGAAGCGCGGACGATCAGTCGTCGTCGGCCGGATCGAGCCCGGGGAACAGCACCTCGGTGAAACCGAAGCGCGTGAAATCGGTGATCCGCATCGGATACAGCTTGCCGATCAGGTGATCGTACTCATGCTGGACCACGCGCGCATGGAACCCCTCGGCGACGCGATCGATCTTCTGGCCGAACTGGTCGAAGCCGCTGTAGCGCACCTTCGCGTAGCGGCTGACGACGCCGCGCATGCCCGGCACCGACAGGCAGCCTTCCCAGCCCTCTTCCATGTCCGGCGGCAGGTACTCGACCTTCGGGTTGATCAGCACGGTCTCCGGCACCGGCGGCGCATCCGGGTAGCGGTTGTTGTTGCCGAAGCCGAAGATGATGATCTGCAGCCCGATGCCGATCTGCGGCGCGGCGAGCCCCGCGCCGTTCGCGTGGTGCATCGTCTCGAACATGTCCGCGACGATCTCGTGCAGCTCGGGTGTATCGAACCGCTCGACCGGCTGGGCGATTTCGAGCAGGCGCGGATCGCCCATCTTCAGGATCTCGCGAATCATGGCGTATTGCCCTCCAGGAGTTGGTGCAGACCATCTTCGTCCAGCACGGGGATGCCGAGTTCCTCGGCCTTCGCGAGCTTGCTGCCGGCTTCGGCGCCCGCGACCACGTAATCCGTCTTCTTCGACACCGAACCGGCCACTTTCGCGCCCGCCGCTTCGAGCATCTCCTTCGCCGCATCGCGCGTGAGATTCGGCAGCGTGCCCGTCAGCACGACCGTCTTGCCGGCCAGCACGCCCTGCGGCGCCTTCGGCGCGGGCGGCCCTTCGGGCCACGTGACCTTGCCCGGCGCGCGCAACTGCTCGATCACGGTCCGGTTGTGCTCCTCCGCGAAGAACTGGTGGAGCGACTCGGCCACGATCGGCCCGACGTCGTTGACTTCGAGCAGTTCCTCGATCGACGCGTCCATGATCGGCGTCAGCGAGCCGAAATGCTTCGCGAGATCCTTCGCGGTCGATTCGCCGACATGGCGGATGCCGAGCCCGTAGATGAAGCGCGCGAGCGTCGTATGCTTGGCCTTCTCGAGCGAATCGATCAGGTTCTGCGCGGACTTCTCGGCGAACCGGTCGAGTTCGGCCAGCGTCGCGAAGCCCAGATTGAACAGGTCAGCCGGCGTGCGCACGAGATTCAGCTCGACGAGCTGGTCGATGATCTTCTCGCCGAGGCCGTCGATGTCGAGCGCGCGGCGTTGCGCGAAATGCCACAGCGCCTGCTTGCGCTGCGCCGGGCAGAACAGCCCGCCCGTGCAGCGCGCGATCGCCTCGTCCGGCAGGCGCTCGATCTTCGAGCCGCACACCGGGCATTCGGTCGGCATCACGAATTCGGCCGCATCCGCCGGGCGCCGGTCGAGCAGCGCGCCGACGACTTCCGGAATCACGTCG
>NZ_BCPP01001261.1:0-1605 GCF_016586125.1 Burkholderia sp. E168m23 | reverse complement strand
CACGTACATCGAGCCGAGATACACCTGCAACGTGTTGAACAGATCGGTCAGCGCGACGCCCTGCGCCTTCGCCTTCAGCCGGTCGACCTTCACCTCGAGCTGCGGGATGTTCGCCTGGTACGAGCTGACGGGATAGCTCATCCCCGGCGTCTTCGCGACCGCAGCCTGGAACGCCGTGAGCGCCTTCTGCAATTCGCCGTAGCCGAGCCCGCCGCGATCCTCCAGGTACAGCGAGTAGCCGGAGCCGTTGCCGAGGCCCTGGATCGGCGGCGGCATCAGCGCATAGGTGATGCCGCCATCGATCGCCGCGAAGCGCGCGTTCAGGTCCGCGTTGATCTGCGCGGCAGTGCGGTGACGCTGGTCGAACGGCTTCAGGATCACGTACGAGTTCGTGATGTTCGGCGTGTTCACGCCCTGCAGCGCATTCAGCCCGGCGAACGCCGGCACCATTTCGACGCCGTCGGTGCCGAGCGCGATCTTCGTCATCTGCTCGGTCACCGCGCTGGTGCGCGCGAGCGATGCGCCTTCCGGCAGCTTCGCGCCCGCGAACAGGTACAGCTTGTCCTGCACCGGGATGAAGCCGCCCGGTACCGCGTTGAACAGCAGCGCGGTCGCCGCGAGCAGCGCCGCATAGACGGCGAACACCACGCCGCGCCGCTTCAGCGTGCGCCCGACGACGCCGTGGTAGCGATCGGAACTGCGCTCGAAGAAGCGGTTGAACGGATGGAACAGCCAGCCGAATGCGCGGTCGAGCGCGCGCGTCAACGCATCCTTCGGCGCGCCGTGCGGACGCAGCAGCTTCGCGGCGAGCGCGGGCGACAGCGTCAGCGAATTGATCGCGGAGATCACCGTCGAGATCGCGATCGTCACCGCGAACTGCTTGTAGAACTGGCCGGTGACGCCCGACATGAACGCCATCGGCACGAACACCGCGCACAGCACCAGCGCGATCGCGACGATCGGCCCGGACACCTCGCGCATCGCCTGGTGGGCGGCATCGCGCGGGCTCAACCCCTGTGCGATGTTGCGCTCGACGTTTTCGACCACGACGATCGCATCATCGACGACGATCCCGATCGCGAGCACGAGCCCGAACAGCGTCAGCGTGTTGATCGAATAGCCGAGCAGGTAGAGCCACGCGAACGTGCCGACCACCGACACCGGCACCGCGACGAGCGGAATGATCGACGCGCGCCACGTCTGCAGGAACAGGATCACGACGAGCACGACCAGCACCACGGCCTCGATCAGCGTGTGCTGCACCGCGCGGATCGATTCGCGCACGAACACCGTCGGGTCCCACACGGGGCGGTACGCGACGCCGGGCGGGAAGCGCTTCGACAATTCGTCGAGCTTCGCATACACGGCCTTCGCGACGTCGAGCGCGTTCGCGCCCGGCGACAGGAAGATGCCGACCACGGCCGAATGCCTGTCGTTGAAATACGAGCGCAGCGTGTAGTCGCCCGCGCCGAGCTCGATGCGCGCGACGTCGGACAGCTTCACGACCTGGCCGTCGTCGCCGTTGCGCAGCACGATGTCGCTGAATTCCTGCACCGTGCGCAGACGGCCGCGCACGTTGATCGACACGAGGAAGTCGTTTTTCTT
>NZ_BCPP01001260.1:0-1610 GCF_016586125.1 Burkholderia sp. E168m23 | reverse complement strand
CGATCATCGTCACCGGCAGCCCGGCGTCGAGCGCCGCGACCGCGATGCCCGCGCCCATCGTGCCGCCGCCGACCACGCCGATCCGCTCGACCGGCCGCGCACTCGCGCGCCGCGCCTCGGGCGCCTTCGCCGCTTCGCGTTCCGCGAAGAACGCATGCACGAGGCCCGCGCGCTGCGGGCTGTCGAGGCATTGCAGGAACAGGCTGCGTTCGAACTTCATCCCGGCGTCGAACGACTGCGTGAGCGCGGCCTCGACCGCGTCGACGATCTTCGCCGGCGAGAACAGGCCCCGCGACTTCTTCGGCAATTCCGCACGCGCCGCGTCGATCGCGGCCTGCGCGGCCGCGCGGTCGGCCAGCCCCTGCGCGTCCCGCGTGCGGCGCACCGGCGCGCCGAGCGACACGAGTTCCTGCGCATAGGCGAGCCCTTCGGCGAGCGTGTCGTCGCTGTACGCGATGCGATCGACGAGGCCGAGCGCGAGCGCTTCCTCGGCGCTCGCATGGCGGCCCGTCAGCATCAGGTCGAGCGCGGCCTTCGCGCCGATCAGGCGCGGCGCGCGCTGCGTGCCGCCCGCGCCGGGCAGCAGGCCGAGCGTCACTTCGGGCAGCCCGAGCTTCGCGCCGGGCACCGCGAGCCGGTAATGCGCGGCCAGCGCGACTTCGAGGCCGCCGCCGAGCGTCGCGCCGTGCAGCGCGACCACGACCGGCTTGGTACCCGATTCGATCCGCTCGCACACGTCGGGCAGCGACGGCGGTACGGGCGGCTTGCCGAATTCGCGGATATCGGCGCCCGCGATGAAGTTGCGGCCGGCGCCGACGATCAGCACCGCGCGGATCGCGTCGTCGGCCTGCGCGGCGTCGATCGCATCGGCGAGGCCGCGCCGCACGTCGGCGGACAGCGCGTTGACGGGCGGATGGTCGATCGTGACGACGAGCACCTTGTCGCGCCGTTCGCGCGTGACCGTGCCGGTTGAGGGGATGGCGGGGGAATTCATGGCGTCTCCGGTCGAAGCTGTCGAGGCAGCAGGCATGCCCTGATTCTCGATTGATCGAGATTCATTGACAATTCCCGCACGCCTTTACAAGCTGTCAAATCTGACTTGACACTGAATGTTTTCGGACCGTGTCGGACCGCTTCGATCCGATTAACGGGCCAGATCAGGAGAGACCCCGCATGGACCTGAACGCGCTGACACTGCTCGTCGAGATCCTCGACGCCGGCAATCTCAGCAAGGCCGCGCAGCGGCTGAAAATGAGCCGGGCGAACGTCAGCTACCGGCTCAACCAGCTGGAGCGCTCGATCGGCCAGCAGCTCGTGCGGCGCACGACGCGGCGCATGGAGCCGACCGAGATCGGGCTGAAGCTGTACGAGCACGGCCGGCGCATCCGCAACGAGCTGCTCGCCGCGCAGGAGTCGGTGACGACGCTCGGACAGGACCTGCAGGGCCGCGTGCGGCTGTCGGTGCCGAGCGGCTACGGGCAGATCGTGATGTCCGACTGGCTGCTCGCGTTCAAGCGGCGGCATCCGGGCATCGTGCTCGACGTGGTGTTCGAGAATCGCGTGGAAGACCTGATGCGCGACGAAGTCGACATCGCGATCCGCGTGATGTC
>NZ_BCPP01001259.1:0-1616 GCF_016586125.1 Burkholderia sp. E168m23 | reverse complement strand
GCGCCTGTCGGTGCAGACCGCGCGTCTCGACGCGCCGCTCGCCGACGAAGCGCTGGCCGACTACCTGCGTCACGACGCACCGGACGTGCTCGCGCGGTATTTCGTCGCGATGGATCTCGCCGACGACGAAGCCGGCCTGCGCTACGAAGACGACGTGCTCGTCGAGATTCTGGCGCCGGGCACGCGCCGGCTGTACTGGCGCGGCCTGACCGCGCACCGGCTGGAGCGCATCGATCTCGCGCAGGACAGCATGCTGCCCGCCGCGCTGGTGAAGCGCATCGCGCAACCGTCGCTGCGTGCGCGCGGCGTGGCGGGGCTGACGGGCGTGCTGCTGGCGCAGGTGCCGGCGTACCACGTCGGCGTGCTGAAGGTCGACGGCAAGATCGAGCGGTTGCTGGACGCGGGCGCGTCGGCGTTCTGGCGCTTCAACCGCGACGTCGCGGTCGAGCTGGTCGATCTGCGCTTGCAGGCGATCGAGGTCGGCGGGCAGGAAATCCTGACGCGCGACAAGGTCGCGCTGCGGCTGAACCTGTCGGCGACGTGGCGTTATGCGGACGTGCTGCAAGCGTTCGGCCAGTTGCAGAAGCCGGTCGAACACCTGTATCGCGAGTTGCAGTTCGCGCTGCGTTCGGCGGTCGGCACGCGCTCGCTCGACGAGTTGCTGGAGGACAAGCAGTCGCTCGACGAGGTCGTGATCGCGCACGTGCGCGCCCGTCTCGACGGTTCGGGCGTGGACGTGCGCAGCGTCGGCGTGAAGGATATCGTGCTGCCGGGCGACATGAAGACGATCCTCGCGCAGGTGGTCGAAGCGGAGAAATCCGCGCAGGCGAACGTGATTCGCCGCCGCGAGGAAACGGCGGCCACGCGTTCGCTGCTGAACACCGCGAAGGTGATGGAAGAAAACCCGACCGCACTGCGGCTCAAGGAGCTGGAAACGCTCGAGCGCGTCGCGGAACGGATCGACCGCATCTCGGTGTTCGGCGGTCTCGACCAGGTGCTGAACGGGCTCGTCAGCATCAAGGGCACGTAATGCAGGCTCCGGCGCGATGCAGATGGGTCGCGCCGGTCCCGAAATGAATCAGGTGAAGCAAATGACCGACATGGATTATCAGGTGATGGAACTGGCGAACGGCAAGCCGGTGAAGATGTGGACGCAAGGTGTCGCCGTCGAGGACGAAGCGCGCGCGCAACTGCGCAACACCGCGCAGATGCCGTTCATCTTCGGCCACGTTGCGGTGATGCCGGACGTGCACCTCGGCAAGGGCTCGACGATCGGCAGCGTGATTCCGACGAAGGGCGCGATCATCCCGGCCGCGGTCGGCGTCGACATCGGCTGCGGGATGATGGCCGCGCGCACGACGCTGACGGCGGCCGACCTGCCCGATTCGCTTGGCGGGCTGCGCAGCGCGATCGAATGCGCGGTGCCGCACGGCCGTGCGCCGGGCCGCCGCGATCCGGGCGCGTGGGGCGATCGCACGCCGGCCGCCGTGACCGACGCGTGGAAATCGCTGCAGCCGGGCTTTCAGCGCATCGTCGACAAGTATCCGAAGCTGGCAAAGACGAACCACTACGCGCATCTCGGCACGCTCGGCACCGGCAACCACTTCATCGAAGTG
>NZ_BCPP01001258.1:0-1624 GCF_016586125.1 Burkholderia sp. E168m23 | reverse complement strand
AGCCGGCGGAGCGGTTCCTGCAGCTCACGCAGCCGGTGCCGCCCGGGCTCGCGCACAACGCGGACGCCGTGCAGCGCGCGTACCGCGAGTACCAGGAAAAGTCGCTCGGCCGCACGGGCCTGCGCAAGATGTACATCGGCACGCTGACACTCGCGCTGTTCCTCGCGACCTTCATCGCGATGATGCTCGCGCTCGCGCTCGGCCAGCAGCTCGCGCGGCCGCTGTTCCTGCTCGCGCAGGGCACGAAGGAGATCACGGAAGGCGACTACACGCCGAAGCGCGAGATCAAGACGCGCGACGAGCTCGGCTTCCTCACGCAGTCGTTCAACGCGATGACGCGCCAGTTGTCCGAGGCGCGGCTCGCGGTCGAGAAGAACCGCATCGCGCTCGAGCATTCGAAGACGTATCTCGAGAGCATCCTCGCGAACCTGACGGCCGGCGTGTTCGTGCTCGACCGCCAGTTCCGGCTGACGACGGCCAATCGCGGCGCCGAGCGGATCTTCCGGCAGCCGTTCAACTCGCTGATCGGCACGACGCTCGACCGGATCGGCGTGGCCGCCGGGTTCGGCGCGATGGTGCGCAAGGCATTCGCCGATCGCGAGGCGGCGTCCGACGGCGGCAGCGGCGATCGCGGCCACTGGCAGCAGCAGTTCGCGATCGAGGTGCCGGGCGAAACCGATCCGCTGACGCTGCTCGTGCGCGGCACGCGGCTCGTGTCGACTGTCGAGGGGCAGGCCGACGATCCGCAGACGTCCGGTTACGTCGTCGTGTTCGACGACATCTCCGACGTGATTTCCGCGCAGCGTTCGGTCGCGTGGGGCGAGGTCGCGCGGCGGCTCGCGCACGAGATCAAGAATCCGCTGACGCCGATCCAGCTGTCGGCCGAGCGGCTGCAGATGAAGCTGTCGGACAAGCTCGCGCCGCCCGACGCGGACGTGCTCAAGCGCGGCGCGACGATGATCGTGAACCAGGTGGCCGCGATGAAGCGGATGGTCGACGATTTCCGCGAATACGCGCGCACGCCGCCGGCGGTGCTCGCGAACCTGCAGTTGAACGAACTGGCGAGCGAGGTGCTCGGGCTGTACGGCGTCGGCGAAGGCAAGAGCCCGATCGTCGCCGAGCTCGCGCCGTCGCTGCCGGTAATTCGCGGCGATGCGACGCAATTGCGCCAGGTGATTCACAACCTGCTGCAGAATGCGCAGGATTCGGTCGCGGAGTCCGCGCATCCGCGTGTGTTGATCGAAACCAAGACAGTAGAATATGGCGACCCCGACGCCGAGGGCAAAACGCGCGTCGCGGTACGGCTTACCGTGTCCGACAACGGGCCCGGTTTTCCGGCACGCATCCTGACCCGCGCGTTCGAGCCTTACGTGACGACGAAGGCGAAGGGCACGGGGCTCGGGTTGGCCACGGTCAAGAAAATCGTTGACGAGCACGGCGCGCGGATCGATCTGCGCAATCGCATGCACGGCGAGACCGTCGAGGGTGCGCAGGTATCGATCCTGTTCCTGCAGATGGCGAGCGATACGCCAGGCGCCGAACCGGGTGCACAGGACGGGACGACTCCCGCCAAGACAAAAGCAAGTGAGCAGACAAAGGCAGCGTAAATGGCAACCATCCTGGT
>NZ_BCPP01001257.1:0-1625 GCF_016586125.1 Burkholderia sp. E168m23 | reverse complement strand
TGGCGGCTAGAACGCTGATCGCATCCGCGAACGGCGTGCGCATGGGCACGCTGACAGACGACAAGGGGATCTGGTCGTTCGCGTACGACCCGCAATGGCTCGCGTCACCCGTCGCATATCCGCTGTCGCCGGCGTTTCCGCTGCGCGCGGGCGTGTTCACCGACACATCGACCGATCGCCCGGTCCAGTGGTTCTTCGACAACCTGCTGCCCGAGGAGGGCATGCGCACGTCGCTCGCGCGCGAGGCGAAGGTCGATGCGGCCGACGCGTGGGGCCTGCTCGCATACTTCGGCCGCGAATCGGCCGGCGCGCTGACGCTGCTGGCCGATGGCGAGCAGGAAACGCCCGGCGGCCTGCAGCCGCTGCCGCTCGACGAACTCGAGCGCCGGATCCAGGCGATGCCCGAGCGCGCGCTGACCGCCACCGCGCCCAAGCGCATGTCGGCGGCCGGCGCGCAGCAGAAGCTGCTGCTGGTGTTGCGCGGCGATGCGCCCGACTACGCGCTGCTCGAGCCGGTCGGCAGCGAACCGTCGATGCACCTGCTCAAACCCGACATGCGCGCGGCCGGCTATCCGCATTCGGCGATCAACGAGTTCTTCTGCATGCAGCTCGCGAAGAAGATGGGGCTCGACGTGCCGGACGTGCATTTCCTGCGCGCGCCGTCCGCCTGCTACGTGATCGACCGGTTCGACCGCGACGTCGCGTCCGAACCGGCCGCGCGCGTGCATACGATCGACGCGATGCAACTGCTCAACTACGACCGCGGCTTCAAGTACCAGCGCGCCAATGCGCAGGAGCTCGCCCGCGCGATCGAGCGCACCAGCACGCGCGCACTGACACGCCTGTCGGTGTTCCGCTGGACCGTGTTCAACGTGGTGGTCGGCAATGCCGACGCGCACCTGAAGAACCTGTCGTTCTTCGTCGACGCGCGCGGCTACCGGCTCGCGCCGTTCTACGACATCGTCAGCACGGTCGTGTATCACACGCCGACGCACCGGCCCGACCATCGCGGCGATCACTGGCCGCACTGCGAGCTGACGATGCCGCTCGGGAATGCGACGCGGTTCGTCGATATCGACGCGAATGCACTGGTCGCGTTCGGTCAGGCGCTCGGGCTCAGGGACAAGGCGGCCGCCAGCGAACTGCAGCGCTTTCTCGAGCCGCTCGATCGTCACGTCGAGCAGACGCTCGATGAAGTGCGAAACATCGCGCATCCGGACGCCGGGGAAATGCGGTTGCTGAATTCGATCGTCGCAATGCCGATCGCGGAGATGGGGCGCGCGCTGCGGCAAGCGCGCGGATAGCTTGCCGCGCGCGAGTATCGAACCGCCGCCGATACCCGCGCGGCGCCCGGCCTGGCAAATGCCTGGGCGTCAGCCCCGCGCCGCAAAGGCATCGACGCCCGTCGCTGCCGCGGACCACGCCCACAGCCGCGCCGCCTCCTCCGGATCGATCGCGTGCGGGCGCACGCCCGATTCCTCGTTGCCGCGGGTCACCGCCGCAACATCGCAATCCTCGCAATAGACACCGCCGAGATCGGCCAGGCGCGGCGACGTCGCCGCCCATACCTGCGTTGCCGCTCCCTGCGCGGGCGTCTTGAACGTCGGATCGATCGGCACGCCGTG
>NZ_BCPP01001256.1:0-1625 GCF_016586125.1 Burkholderia sp. E168m23 | reverse complement strand
GAACGCCGCGCGGCGCCCATTCGGCACGCAATCTGCAGCGCCTGCCAGGTCGCGCCGACGTCGGCCGTGCCGCGGCCCGCGATGTCGTATGCGGTGCCGTGCGCGGGCGTCGTGATCGGTACGGGCAGCCCGCCCTGCACGGTCACGCCGCGCGAGAAGCCGAGCAGCTTGATCGCGATCTGCCCCTGGTCGTGATACATCGTGACGATCGCCTGGTAGTCGCCGGCCTGCGCCTTCAGGAAGATCGTGTCGGCCGGGAACGGGCCGTGGAACGGCGCGTCGGTCGGCCAGTCGCGCGCCTGCAAGCGGCGCACGGCCGGCTCGATGATGTCGACTTCCTCGCGGCCGCAACTGCCGCCGTCGCCGCCGTGCGGGTTGAACGCGGCGATCGCCACCTTCGGCGCGGCGACGCCGTTCGCGAGCAGCGACCGGTAGATCAGCTCGGACGCCTGCTCGATCCGCTCGATGCTCAACTGGGCCGCCGCGTCCTTCAACGGAATATGCGACGAGATCCGCGCGGTCCACAGCTCGCCGAGCGTGTTGAATTCGCAGAAGTAGCCGGTCACGCCGAGCGCCTCGGCGAAGTGGTGCAGCTCGTCGTCGTGGCGCAGCCCGCCGAGCTTCATCGCGTACTTGTTCAGCGGCGCGAAGCAGATCGCGTCGATGTCGCCGGCCAGTGCGGCGTCGAGGCAGCGGTCGAGCACGGCGAGCGTCGAGCGGCCGCCGGCGGCACTCGCCTGGCCGACCGTGACCTGCGCGGGATCGACCGTGTCGACGGCGACGAACGCGGCGCGCGCGGCCGACGGCCGGTCGCGCGCGGCGGCCAGCGACGCGACGGGTTCGACGTCGACCTTGACGCCGGCGACACGCTGGCCGGCTTCCCACAGCCAGCGATCGCCGATCAGCACGAGGTTCGCGCGGGCGGTCGCGTCGGGGCGGGCGAGCAGTTTCGCGATCAGTTCGGCGCCGATACCGGCGGGGTCGCCGAGCGTCAGCGCGACGACGGGCAGGGCGGCGGCGGTCGAGGGGGTGGGCATGCGGTGTCTCCGGTGCGGCGCGCGGCCGTTGGTCTATGGGGTTGATGCTAGGTAGACGGAATGAGTCGGTAAATTGAAAACTCTTGATGAATCGATAACCTGGAGTAATCAAAAATGGGCTCGATCGACCGACGAGACTCGACCCCGCAACTGCTGAACCGGCTGCGCATGCGGCAGATCGCGCTGCTGCTGGCCGTGGACGAATGCTCGACGCTGCGTGCCGCGGCCGAGCAGATGGGCCTCACGCAACCGGCCGCGACGAAGATGCTGGCCGAACTGGAGAGCGCGCTCGGCCAGCGGCTGTTCGACCGCATCGGGCGCGGGCTCGTGCTGAATCCGGCCGGCGAGCGCGTGCTCGGCTATTTCCGCGGCATCCGCGGCAGCATGGAGGCACTGAACCGCGAGCTCGGCGAACTGCAGCTCGGCAGCGCGGGGCGGCTCGCGATCGGCAGCATCATGGCGGCGTCGCCGGGGCGGCTGACCGAGGCGCTGGTGCAGTTGAAGGCGCGTTATCCGCTGCTCGCAATCGACATCGCGGTGGATACGAGCGACCGGCTGATGCCGCAGCTTCGCGAAGGCGTGCTCGAA
>NZ_BCPP01001255.1:0-1628 GCF_016586125.1 Burkholderia sp. E168m23 | reverse complement strand
TCGGGTCAGATTCCTCGTCGCCTTCGACGAGCACCGTGTAGAGCGCGGTGATCGACCCGTGCGCCCCCTGCCCCGCGCGTTCGAGCAGGCGCGGCAATACCGCGAACGTCGACGGCGGGAAGCTGCGCCGCGTCGGCGGCTCGCCGCTCGCGAGGCCGACTTCGCGCTGCGCGCGGGCGAAGCGCGTCAGCGAATCGACCAGCAGCAGCACGCGCTTGCCCGCATCGCGGAAGTGCTCGGCGATCGCGGTCGCGACCAGCGCGGATTTCACGCGCTCCATCGCGGGGCGATCGGATGTCGACACGACGACGATCGACCGCGCGCGCACCTCGGGCGACAGGCTGTGCTCGATGAATTCGCGCACCTCGCGGCCGCGTTCGCCGACCAGCGCGATCACGTTCACGTCGGCCTGCGCGCCGCGCGCGATCATCCCGAGCAGCGTGCTCTTGCCGACGCCGGACGGCGCGAAGATGCCGACGCGCTGCCCGATGCCGAGCGTCATCAGCCCGTCGATCACGCGCACGCCGGTCGGAAACGGCGTGTCGATCATCTTGCGCGCGAGCGGATTCGGCGGGTCCTGCTGCGTTGAGACCCACGCGGCGCCGGTCACCGGCCCGCGATCGTCGAGTGGCCGGCCGAGCCCGTCGAGCACGCGGCCGAACAGCGCCTCGCCCACCGGGAACACATGCTCGCGTCCGGACGGCACGACGGTCGTCTCCGGCGACAGCCCGGCCACGTCGCCGAGCGGCGTGAGCAGCGTCGTCTGCCGCGAGAAGCCGACCACCTCCGCGAGCAGCGTCGGCTGGTTCGGCGTGCGCAGCTCGCAAATCTCGCCGAGCCGCGCGCGGATGCCCGTCGCGTTCAATATCTGCCCGACTGCGTGGTTGACGCGGCCCTGCACCGACACCGGCGAGAAGAACGCGAGCCCCGCGTCGAGTTCGCCGACCAGGCGGCCGCGATCGAACGGCGCGCCGTCGTCGTCGCCGAACGGTGGCGGATCATCGAGCGGCGCGTTCATCGCGCGGCACCCTTCAGCGCGTCGCGGCGGATCGCCTGGCGCAACGCGTCGATCTGCAGGTCGAGGCTCGCGTCGATGCGCCCGGACGGCGTCTCGACCGTGCACGCATGGCGTTCGAGCTGCGCGTCCTCGACGATGCGGATCTTCTGCCGGTTCGACTGCCCCGCGAACGCGCCGTCGAGCGCGTCGCGCATCTCGTCCTTGCGGCCGGGTGCGATACGCACGATCAGGAACGCCTCGTCACGTACGAGCGGCGCGATCCGCGCGAGCGCAGCCTCGTACAGCTTCTGCGTGCTCATCTCGCCGACGATCGCGCGCACGGCCTTCACGACGATATCGGCCATCGCGTCCTTCATCGTCTCCATCGTACGCGTGGCGGCGAGCGCCTGCGTGTACGCCTGCGCGGCCTGCTCGCGTTGCGCGCGGCGCATGCCTTCGTCGTAGCCGGCCGCCTGGCGCTTGTCGAATTCGCGCTGCGCATCGGCGACGATGCGCGCCGCCTCTTCATGCGCGGTCGCGATCACCGCGGACGCGTCGAGCAGCGCCGCGTATTCGCGCTCCTTGAGCACCTTGCGTTCCGACAGTAGCTGCAGGTTGTCGCTCGTGATCA
>NZ_BCPP01001254.1:0-1629 GCF_016586125.1 Burkholderia sp. E168m23 | reverse complement strand
GCCGATGTTCGTCGAGAAGCTCGACGCGCTGAAGCTCGCCGACAAGCTGCAGCTCGACCTCGCGCCGATCATGGTCTACGGCGACGACGTCACGCACATCGTCACCGAGGAAGGGATCGCGAACCTGCTGATGTGCCGCGACAAGGACGAACGCGAGCACGCGATTCGCGGCGTCGCCGGCTATACCGACGTCGGCCGCGGCCGCGACAAGAAGCTGGTCGAGCGGCTGCGCGAACGCGGCGTGATCCGTCGCCCGGAGGATCTCGGTATCGATCCGCTCGACGCCGACCGCCGCTGGCTCGCCGCGCGGTCGATCAAGGATCTGGTGCACTGGTCGGGCGGGCTCTATGCGCCGCCGGCCCGGTTCCGCAACTGGTGAGGAAGAGGGCATGGAACAGTTGAACTATCGCTTCACCGCGCGCGAACGCGCGAAGGGCGAGCAGGCCGCGGCGCTCGTCGGCGTGGTCGCGTCCGGCAATCTCGAAGTGCTGGTCGAACGCGTGCTGCCCGGCAATGAATGCGAGATCGACATCCGCACCGCGGCCGTCGGTTTCGGCGCGGTCTGGCAGGCGGTCGTATCGGATTTCGTCGAACGGCGCACGCCGGGCGGCCTGAAGCTGTCGATCAACGACGGCGGCGCGCGGCCCGACATGGTGTCGCTGCGGCTCGCGCAGGCCGTGCGCGCGATCGAGGGAGACGCATGATGAGCGACGTGATCCACGATGCGCCGGCGTTCGTCGCGAACGCGGCGAGCTGGTACGAAGCGTCGGCGCGGCAACGCATCGACGGGTTGCTCGACGCGGGCAGCTTCACGGAATTCCTCGGGCCGGCCGAGCGCGTGACGAGTCCGCACCTGCCGCTGTTCGCGCTGCCGCAGCAGTTCGACGACGGGATGGTGGTCGGCCACGGCCGGCTCGACGGCAAGCCGGTGTTCGTCGCCGCGCAGGAGGGCCGCTTCATGGGCGGCGCGTTCGGCGAGGTGCACGGCGCGAAACTCACCGGGTTGCTGCGCGCCGCGCGTGACGTCGGCAAGCCGGTGCTGATCCTGTTCGACACGGGCGGCGTGCGGTTGCAGGAAGCGAATGCGGGCGAGCTCGCGATCGCCGAGATCATGCGTGCGCTCGTCGAAGCGCGGGCGGCCGGCGTGCCGGTGATCGGGCTGATCGGCGGGCGCGCGGGCTGCTACGGCGGCGGCGGGTTGCTCGCCGCGTGCTGTTCGGCGCTCGCGGTGTCGGAGCAGGGGCGCATCAGCGTGTCGGGGCCTGAAGTGATCGAGACCAATCGCGGCGTCGAGGAATTCGACTCGAAGGATCGCGCACTGATCTGGCGCACGATGGGCGGCAAGCATCGCCGCTTGATCGGCGGCGCCGATCGTTACGTGGCCGATACGCCGGACGCGTTTCGCGCGGCCGCGCTCGACCTGATCGGCCGCGCGCCGACGTTCGATGCGGCGATGCTGCGTGAGGAACAGGCGCGTCTCGAAGCACGGATCGAGCGGTTCGGCGGCTGCCAGGATGCGCTCGACGTGTGGCGTGCGCTCGGGGCCGACGCGCCGGAAGCGATTCCGGGCATGCCCGACGACGAATTCGCGAAGCTCGCCGACCAGTTACAGGAGCAGAAATGAAACGA
>NZ_BCPP01001253.1:0-1636 GCF_016586125.1 Burkholderia sp. E168m23 | reverse complement strand
CGCGGCGTCATGCGCGGGGCGGATGAAATCGGCGGCCAGCCGCTCGCCGGCGCCGACGAACGGCAGCTTCGCGTCCACCGCGTTCTGCGCGAGCAGGATCACGTCGGGCAGCGCACGGGTCGCGAACGCACGCCCCGCCTGCGCATACGCGCCCACATGCTTTGCGTCGATCTCGACGACGTGGGTCGCGACGCTCGCGCCGGCGGCCGCCGCGTAACGCCGGCCGAGATCGCCGTCGCCCGTCGCGTTGTCGGGCACGAACACGTGTTTCGGGGCGAGCGCGGCCACGCAGGCCTGCAATGCTTGCAGTTCGCTTTCGGGATCGAACGCGCGGCGATCGAAGCCGGCCAGCTCGATCAGCTTGTCGACGCCGAGTTCCGCGACGTCATCCTTCAGTTCTCCGAATGCCAGCAGCGCGACTTCCGTCTGCGCATCGGCAAGCACGGCGGCGGCGGCGATCGCCTGTCGTGAATGGTCGTCGAGCGCGCCGCGTTCGCTGTGCGCGACCACCAGCATCACGTGCTTCGGGTCCTGCAGCGCGCGGCGCGGCTTCGCGGCCGCGGCGCCATGACCATGCGCGGACCATTGCGCGGCGTTCGCATCGGCGCTGCCTTCCTCGCCGAGCGTGATGCGCTTCAGGCCGGCGGCCGTGATGATGAACGGCCGGCGCGGATCGATTCGTTTAATCGTATTCATCGATTCACTCCAGCGAGGCGGCGACGAGTTCGGCGACGTCGAGCACGTCGGGGCGCGGGCCCACGACGCCTTCGAGCATGGCCGTGCAATTCGGGCAAGCCACCGCGACGACGTCCGCGCCGATCGTGCGCGCGTCGGCGATGCGGATGTCCGGGATGCGCTGCTTGCCGGGGATGTCGGTCAGCGGCGCGCCGCCGCCACCACCGCAGCAGCGGCCGCGCATGCCGTTGCGCTCCATCTCGACGACCTGGATGCCGATCGTCTTCAACAGCTTGCGCGGTGCTTCGATCTCGCCGTTGTAGCGGCCGAGGTAGCACGGATCGTGGTAGGTCGTGCGCTTCTCCTGCAGCGCCTCGACCGCCTTCGGCGCGATCTTGCCGCTGTCGGCCAGTTCGGCCAGATAGGTCGTGTGATGCTTGACCGTCACGCGCAGCCCGAGCGCGCGGTATTCGTTGCGCAGGCTGTGCATCACGTGCGGGTCGGCCGTCACGATCTGCTGGTACGACAGCGTGCCGAGCGTGCCGATCAGGCGCTTCGCCATCTGCTGGAACGTCGCTTCGTCGCCGAGCCGGCGCGCGACGTCGCCCGTGTCGGTCTCGGTCGAGCCGAGCACCGCGTAATCGACACCGGCCTTGTTCAGCACCTTCACGAACGCACGCAGCGTGCGCTGGTAACGCATGTCGAACGCGCCTTCGCCCGCGACGAACAGCACGTCGACCGGCTTGCCCGGCTGCGCGACCGGCGCGCTCAGGTCCACCGACCAGTCGTAGCGCGCGGCCGTGTCGTAGCCGCCCATCGTGCCGGTCTCGCGCAGGTTCGCGAGCACTTCCTGGCCCTTGCCCGGCACCGTGCCGTGCACGAGCGTGCGGTTGCGGCGCATGTCGACGATCGCGTCGACGTGTTCGATCAGCATCGGGCACTCCTGCACGCACGCGCGGCA
>NZ_BCPP01001252.1:0-1642 GCF_016586125.1 Burkholderia sp. E168m23 | reverse complement strand
CGCTTCTACCGGATCGATTCGTCGCGGCACGGCGCGGCGCGCAACGCGGGGCTCGGGCTCGCGATCGTGAAGTCGATCATGGAGCTGCATCGCGGCAAGGTGGAAGTCGCGAGCCGCGACGGGCGCACGACGTTCGCGCTGTACTTTCCACGCGGTACGGATAGTTAAGTCATGCGCCGCCGCATTCGGCGCTAGCGATCCTGCACCGCGCCGAACGACGTGCGAACGCACACGAGCAACACGATGGTCGCTGCGCTGAATACCGGCCCCGCATAGAACGTGGCGGCGGCGCCCATCTGGTCCCACAGGGCACCCGCGACGACGCTCGATACGAGCGTGACGATGCCGCTGATCAGGTTGAACACGCCGAACGCCGTCCCTCTCAATTCGGCCGGCGCGGCCTGCGCGACCATCGTCGCGAGCAGCCCTTGCGTCATCCCCATATGGAGGCCCCACAGCGCGACACCGACGAGCACGGTCGGCCAGTGCGCGCCGTGCGCCAGCACGATATCGGCGACGATCAGCAGCGCGAGCCCGACCACCATCAGTTTCGTGTGGCTCGTCGTATCGGCGAGCTTACCGAACGGGTAAGCGGACAACGCGTATACGACGTTCATCGCGACCATCACGAGCGGCACGAGTGCGACGGGCACGCCGCTGCTCATCGCGCGCAGCACGAGGAACGCCTCGCTGAAACGCGCCAGCGCGAACACGCCGCCGACGGCCACGACCCACCAGTAGCGCGCGCCGAGTTGCGCGACGACCTCGCGGCGAACCGGATTGACGCGCTTCTCGCCCGGCGCACGTGCGGGCTCATCAATGCCGACCGCGAGCAGCGCCACGGCGAGCACGCCGGGGATCACGGCCAGCCAGAACGCGAGGCGGAAATCGTCGCGCCACATCAGCATGATGACGACGGCCAGCAGCGGCCCGAGGAACGCGCCCACCGTGTCGAGCGACTGACGCAACCCGTACGCGGCGCCGCGCAGGTGAACGGGCGTCACGTCGGCGACGAGCGCATCGCGCGGCGCGCCGCGAATCCCCTTGCCGACGCGGTCGACGATCCGTGCGGTCACCACGACACCGATCGTCGGCGCGATCGCGAACAGCGGCTTGCTGAGCGCGCCGAGGGCGTAGCCGGCCACCGCGAGCCATTTGCGATTGCGCAGATAGTCGCTCAGCGTGCCGGAGAACACCTTGACGACCGGCGACGTCGCCTCGGCGATCCCCTCGATCAGGCCGATCGTCGTCGCGCTCGCACCGAGCCCCGCCATCAGGAACATCGGCAACAGGCTGTGGATGATTTCGGACGACACGTCCATCAGCAGGCTGACACAGCCGAGCACCCACACGCTGCGCGGAATCTGCCGAAGAATGCCGGTCGATGAGTCGGTCTGCATGGGTCGTCCCCGGTTCAGGAATCCTGACGCTGAATGCCTGTGATGCTACTGCAGTCCCGTGACACGATCGCAGGTTGCGCGTGCACCCTGGTTATTCCGCCGCGTCGCGCCGGAGTTTCGCCTGCCGGCGCGTGCGGTCGTTGAGGATCTGGTGCCGGCGATGGTCGGTCAGCTTCTTCCAGTCGCGCGCCTCGTCGCGGGTGCGCAGGCAGCCGACGCAAAAGCCGGTGCGGCCGTCGAAC
>NZ_BCPP01001251.1:0-1642 GCF_016586125.1 Burkholderia sp. E168m23 | reverse complement strand
GACTATCTGTACGAGCCCGCGCCCAAACCGGCGGTCGATACGTTGCTGCTGCGCTACGTCGAGGCGACGCTCTATCAGGCCGTCGTCGAGAACTACGCGTGCGAGCAATGCGCGCGGATGTTCAGCATGCAGACCGCGACGGACAACGCCGACCGCGTGCTCCGCGAACTGCGGCACCTGTACCAGAAGACGCGACAGGCGCAGATCACCACCGAGCTGTGCGAAATCGTCGCCGGCGCGGCGGCGGTCTGAAGGAGTCCGCATGAAGACGTCGATGAAACTCGACATCGTGAGCGTGGAAGCGGTGCTGTATGCCGGCGACGCGCATTTCGTCGTCGTGCCGGGGGAAAGCGGAGAGTTGGGGATCTACCCGCACCACGCGCCGCTACTCACGCGAATCAGGCCCGGCGTCGTGACGCTCGTCGATGCGCCGACCGGCGAGCATCGCCGCCTCCTCGTCGCGGGCGGCGTGCTGGAGGTCAGCCGTGACGGCGTGACGCTGATCGCCGATCACGCACTGCGCACGCCGGAACTCGACGAGCTGCGCGCACGCGAAGCGCGGCATGCGGCCGACGACTGGCGCCAGCGCTACGCGCACGAAAACCGGCGCGCGTTCGATTTCGCGTCGGCCCGCGCGGAATTGATGGAGGAAATCCGGCGCTTCTTTGCGATGGCGCTGCGGCAACAAACGCCGCACGACAAGCCGGGCAGCGCCGGCTAGCCGCGGCTCCGGTGCCGCCCGCTCAGTCGCGCAGCTTGCGAAAACGCGGCGTGCCGTCTTCGAGATTGCCGTTGAACATCGCTTCCGGCCGCACCCACAGCCCGCGCGCATGCGGCCACAGATGCTCGTAGACGACTACCGATTCCTCGGTTTCGGAATGGCGGGCAACGCCGATGTAGCGGTACAGGCCGCCCTTGTAGTGGCGGTGCGTCGCGAGCTGTTCGGCTTCCTGTTCGGTCATGGTGTGCTTCTCTTCGGCAAAAACGGAAAGCGCGTATTGTATGCGCTGCGCCGCGCGTCAGCGTTTCGTGTAGATGTCGGGGCGGCGGATCTCCATCAGCCGCTCGGGGTTCGCGGGCGGACCGAAACCGACCGGCCGGTACAGCGCGTGCGCGTCGGTCGTCGCGAGCATGATGCGGCGCAGGCTCTGCACCATTTCCTGCGCGAATATATGGTCGATCAGCGCGCGGCCGTAGCCGTTGCCGCGTTCGGCCGGCAACACGAACACGTCGCACAGGTACGCGAACGTCGCGTGATCGGTGACGAGCCGCGCGAACCCGACGAGCCGGTCGCCGACATACGCGCCGAAGCACAGCGAACCCTCGATCGCCCGCTCGACCACGTCGCGCGGGATGCCCTGCGACCAGTACGCGTCGCGATGCAGGAAGTCGAAGATCGCGTCGATGTCGAGTTCGCGCTTGTCGGTGGAAAATCTCAGCGTGGCGGGGGTGGCTGCGGGCACGTCTGTTCTCCGGTTCGAGGGGCGGAAAGCGGAGCATCGACGATACCGCGCCGCGGGGTGCGGGACAAGGGTATGGCCGAGCCGCCGCGGGAAAACAGATGCGCGTCGTCCTGCCGCACGGCGCCTCGAGACCTGTACAACATTCCGTACATATATTCGAATAGTGCTATACTTGTACC
>NZ_BCPP01001250.1:0-1643 GCF_016586125.1 Burkholderia sp. E168m23 | reverse complement strand
GCTGTCGAGCGAGGGCATCGGCACCGTGTTCATGGGCGAGACCGAACTCGCGCGCGGGATGACCGAGCACGTGCTCGGCCGGATGGCGAAGCCGGTCGCGGCCGCGCATTGACGGCGCGCGGCGGCGCGCCTGGCGTCGTCAGCCCGCTGCGGCCATCTTCGCGGGCGCGGGGCGACTGGATTGCGCAGCCGTCTTGAGTTGGGCCGACGGTTTCTGCGCGACGGTCGCCGTGGCCGGCGCCGCCGCTTTCGGCGCCGCGACCGTCTTCTGCGGCGCGGCGGCCTTCGCCGGCGCATTCTTTTCCGGTTCGACCGGTGCATCGGGCGGCACGCCCAGCAACTGCAGCGAGCCGCTCGTGACCGACGCGAACACCGGGCCGGCTACCGTGCCGCCGTAGTAACCCTTGCCGCGCGGCTCGTCGATCATCACCGCGACGATCAGGCGCGGGTTGCTCATCGGCGCCATCCCCGCGAACAGCGCGCGGTACTTGCCCTTCGCATAGCTCGCGCCGACCTGCTTGCGCGCGGTACCCGTCTTGCCGCCGATCCGGTAGCCGTCGACGCGCGCGCGGCGCCCCGTGCCGCCTTCGCCGACCGCCATCTCGAGCATCGAGCGGATCGCGGCGGCCGTTTGCGGCGACGTCACGCGGTGGCCGCGGTGCGCGTCGATCGTCTGCTGGTCGGTGCCGTTCTTTAGCAGCGACACCGGGTGCAGCGTGCCGTCGCCCGCATACGCGGTGTAGGTCTGCGCGATCTGCAGCAGCGACATCGACAGCCCGTAGCCGTACGCCATCGTCGCCTGCTCGATCGGCCGCCAGCGCTTGTAGCCGCGCAGCCGCCCCGACGCGACGCCCGGGAACGTCAGTTCCGGCGCGCGGCCGATCCCGTACTCCTGGTATTTGTTCCAGATCGTTTCGGCGGGCAGGTTCAGCGCCAGTTTCGCGAGCGCGACGTTGCTCGACTTCTGCAGCGCCTGCGATACCGTCAGCGAGCCGTGGTTGGACGTATCGTGGATCACCGCCGGGCCGATCTTGTAGGTGCCCGGCGACGTGTTGATGACCGTGTTCGGCGTGACCTTGCGCTCGTCGATCGACAGCGCGACGACGAGCGGCTTGATCGTCGAGCCCGGTTCGAACGTGTCGATCACCGCGCGGTTGCGCAATTGCTGGCCGGTGAGGCGGGCGCGGTCGTTCGGGTCGAAGGTCGGATAGTTCGCGAGCGCGAGAATCTCGCCGTTCTGCGCGTCGAGCACGACGACGCTGCCGGCCACCGCGTTGTTCTCGATCACGGCCGCCTTGAGCTGGCTGAAGGCGAGCTGCTGGATGCGGCGGTCGATCGTCAGTTCGATCGTCGCGCCGTGCTGCGCGGGGACGAGCGGGCGCGTGTCCGACACGATGCGGCCGAGCCGGTCGCGGATCACCTCGCGCTGGCCGGACGTGCCTTGCAGGCGCGCATTCGCCGCGAGCTCGACGCCTTCCTGGCCCTTGTCCTCGACGTTCGTGAAGCCGACCACGTGCGCGGCCGATTCGCCTTCCGGGTAGAAGCGCTTCGAATCGGCGATCTGCGTGATGCCGTCGATCGCGAGCTTGTCGAGCCGGCTCGCGGTGTCCGCGTCGACCTGCCGCTTGAGCAGCACGAACGTC
>NZ_BCPP01001249.1:0-1647 GCF_016586125.1 Burkholderia sp. E168m23 | reverse complement strand
ACGAAACCGTAACCATCCAGGACGGCGAGGTCATATTTGGCGGGGCAGTCGAACCAGCAAGCACACACGGCGCATCACGCGGGCCCGCGCGCGGCCCGCGATCGCGCCGGCGCCGCGGCCCGCGTCGCGCGGGCGGCCCTCGCGGGTTGCCTGGCCGCGTGTTTCGCGCTGCCGGCCCATGCGAAATACGACGTCGACATCGACGCGCCGCGCTCGATCCGCAAGCTCCTGAAGACCCATCTCGATATTGCCCGCTTCGCGAAGCGTGACGACATCAGCGACGACCAGTTCGACTTCCTCGTGACCGCCACGCCGCAGCAGGTGCGCGATTTGACCGCGACGGCCGGCTATTTCTCGCCGGTCGTGCGTACCGACGTGCGCACCCGCGACGGCAAGCGCGACGTGCACATCGCGGTCGATCCGGGCAAGCAGACCGTCGTGTCGACGGTCGACCTGACGTTCAAGGGGCCGGTCGAGACCGAGGACCCGAAGCAGGAAACCGCGACCCGTTTCGCGTTCTCGATGAAGCCGGGCGATCCGTTCACGCAATCCGACTGGGACGACGCGAAGGGCGCGGCGCTCCGGCAACTGCAGTCGCGCCGCTATCTCGGCGCGAAGATCGTGTCGTCCGAGGCGCGCATCGATCCGCGCACGCAGCGTGCGACGCTCGCGGTCGCGTTCGACAGCGGCCCGACGTTCACGATCGGCAAGGTTGATGTCGACGGCGTGCGCCGTTATCCGGAAAAGATCGTCACGAACGTCAATCCGCTGTCGGAAGGCGAGATCTACGACGTGCAGCGGATCGCCGAATTGCAGCGCCAGTTGCAGAACACGCCGTACTACGCGAGCGTCGCGATCGACGTCGGCGACGATACGTCGAAGCCCGAGCGCACGCCCGTGCACGTGAAGGTCAGCGAGTTTCCGTACAACAACATCCGCGGCGGCGTCGGCTTCGCCACCGATACCGGGCCGCACGTGCAGGGTTCCTATACGTATCTCGACACGTTCGGCGCCGCGTGGCCGCTGACCGTGTCGGGCCGGCTCGACCAGATCCAGCAGTACGGGCAGGTCCAGCTGTCGATGCCGCCGGGCGAGAAGGGCTGGACCAACAGCGTGCTCGCGTCGTACACGAACACCAACGTGTCGGACACGCGCATCTACAGCGCGCGGGTCGGCGTGCAGCGCACGCGCACCGGCCAGTTCATCGACTATGCGTATTCGCTGATGTACTACCAGGATCGGCTCGACCAGAACGGCGCGGGGCCGACCACGAGCCGCGCGCTGGTGCCGCAGTGGGCGTGGACCCGCCGCAACGTCGACGATCCGCTGTTCCCGCGCTCGGGCAACCTGATTCATGCGGAGGCCGGCTTCGCGGTCAAGGGCGTGCTGGCCGACGAGAGCTTCATTCGCGGCTACGCGCGCGGCCAGCAGTATTTGCCGATCGGCAAGCGCGACCTGTTCGTGTTCCGCGCGGAACTCGGCGGCGTGTTTACGAGCGGCAGCTCGACCGGCGTGCCGGCGTCGCTGCTGTTCCGCGCCGGCGGCTCGAACTCGGTGCGCGGCTACGGTTACCAGAGCATCGGCAACAGCGTCGACGGCTCCGTTTTGCCGACCAAGTACCTGATGACGGGGACGGCCGAATACCAG
>NZ_BCPP01001248.1:0-1651 GCF_016586125.1 Burkholderia sp. E168m23 | reverse complement strand
ATGCATCAGGTCGCGGTGCGCTCGCTCGACGAGCAACACACGCCATACGTGCTCGTGCACAGCGCGTCGGGCGTCGCGGGGTTGCAGTCGATGCTCGCGGCGGGGCTCGGCGTCGGCTGCCTGTGCGCGTCGGCGATCGGCGACGGCCTGATGCGGCTCGGCACGAAATACCGGCTGCCGCCGCTGCCGGACGCGGTGTTTTCGCTGACGCCGCCGTTGCCGGGCGAACGCGAGACCGTCACTCAGGCGCGCGAGGTGCTGTCGCGTCAACTGCTGATGTAAAACCATGCCGCGCGACACCGAGCGGCACGTCGGGAGCCATGGGCATGAACGACGAACTGAAGAACCAGATGGCCGCGAAGCTGCAGTATGCGCTGGAGCGCGTGGTCGACGAGCGTTCGCTGATTCATTTTTTGCGCGTGCTCGGCCATGACTGGCACACGGAGCGGCAGCTCGAGGCCGACGTGCCGCTGTCGCCGTATGCGCACGCGGCGCTCGGCTGGGAAAACCGGTCGATCGGCGAATACCTGGAAGCGATGATCGACTGGGCCGAGGCGTCGGAAGAGGGGCTGCGCTTCTACGACGTGCCCGATAACCCTTGGCGGCGCATCGCGGACATCCTGTTCGCCGGAAAAATCTACGAATAGCGCGGCCTGCGCGATTCACGCCCACTGCTTTCTACTCGGCGACCTCACCGTCCGCATACGCCCGCAGCCCGTTGGCCAGCGCATCGAACACGGCCCGGGAGCGCGGGCTGGTCCGCAGATCTTCGTGCATCACGACCCAGGTGTCCAGCCGCATCCCGAGCGCGTCCGGCAGCACGCGTACGAGCCGTGCGTCGCGTTTCGCGAGCGCCGACTGGCAGAAACCGATCCCGTAGCCGGCACGGATCATCGCGAGCTGCGCGAGATTGCTGTCGGTACGCAGCGCGAACGCGTCGCGCTTCCACAGCGGCATGCCGCGCCCCGCCGAACGAATGAACGGCGTGACGGTATCGAAGCCGATCAGCGTGTGATGCGCGAGCGCATCGATCGTCGCGGGCGCGCCGTGGTGCGCCAGGTAATCGTCGCGCGCATACAGCCCGACCTCGATTTCGCCGACGCGCCGCGCGACGAGCGCGTCCTGCGCGGGCGGCGCCATCCGCACCGCGATGTCGGCCTCGCGCTTCAGCACGTCCTGGATGCGGTCGGTCGGCACCAGTTCGATCACGAGCCCCGGATGATCGCGCCGCAACTGCGCGAGCAGCGGCGGCAGTACCTCGACGGCGATCACGTCGCTGGCCGAGATCCGCACGATGCCGCGCACGCCGGCGCCGTGGCTGGCCGCCGCGCGCTCGAACGCGGCCGCCGCGCTGCGCAGCGCCTCCGCGTGGCCGCGCAGCGCGAGCGCGGCCTCGGTCGGCAGCAGGCCCGACGGCGAGCGCGTGAACAGTGTCTGGCCGAACGCGGCTTCGAGCGCCGCGACATGGCGGCCGGCCGTCGGCTGCGTGATGCCGAGCGCGCGCGCCGCGCCGGACAGCGAGCCTTCCGTCAGGACCGCGAGGAAGGTGCGGTAGCGTTCCCAGTTCAGATCGATGGTCATACATAAATGTATAGCCGATCTGCCAGGTTCGGCAATTCCTTGATAGTCACCGGCGCGCCAGAATGCGTGT
>NZ_BCPP01001247.1:0-1660 GCF_016586125.1 Burkholderia sp. E168m23 | reverse complement strand
GCCTCGAACGCGCGTCGCTCGACCGGCTGCTGACCGAATACCGGAGCCGCGTCGCGTTCAACGAGCACGCACATCGCGACGGCGCGGAGCCCGCGGACGTGCGCGCGCGGATGCTGCGCGTCGAGCTCGAGCTGGTCGGCGTGTCGCGCGACGCGTTGCTCGACCTGCATCGCGACGGTCGGGTCGACGACGCGGTGCTGCACCGCATAGAATCGGAGCTCGATTTCGAGGAGCTGCGGCTGCAGCGCCTGCTCGAACCTTAACGTCCGGCCGGCCATGCGCGGCCGGCCCGCCCCCCTTCCCCACCTGGAATTGCCATGAGCGAACTCACCGTCGAAGCGAGCATCGGCCCGGTCGATTACCTCGTCCACTTCACCGATGGCGTCCACCAGTGGCGCGCCGACGAACCCGCGTCGCTCGGCGGCGGCGATGCGGCGCCGACGCCCGTCGCGCTGCTGCTGTCGAGCCTCGGCGCATGCACCGCGATCACGCTGAAGATGTATGCGCAACGAAAAGGCTGGCCGCTCGACGAAGTGCACGTGAAGCTCGCGCACGAATCGGGCAGCGCGGGCAGCACGATCGTGCGCCGCATCTCGCTCGACGGCGACCTGACCGACGAGCAGCGCGAACGCCTGCTGCAGATCGCGAATGCGTGCCCGGTGCACAAGATCCTCACGCATCCGATCACGATCGACACGGCGATCGCCTGAGCATTTCCCGCCACCGCCCGTCACCGCCACCGTCACGAGATTTCCGTTCATGTCCGCCTCGATCAAGACCCTGCTCACGCCGCGCGAAAGCGACATCGGCAACCTCGTCGTGCGCCGCGTGCTGCCCGCACGCGCCGCGCGCCTCGTCGGTCCGTTCATCTTCTTCGACGAGATGGGGCCGGCCGTATTGCCGGCCGGGCGCGGCATCGACGTGCTGCCGCATCCGCACATCGGGCTCGCGACCGTCACCTACCTGTTCGACGGCTCGCTGATGCATCACGACAGTCTCGGCTTCCGGCAGAAAATCGTGCCGGGCGACGTGAACTGGATGACGGCCGGCCGCGGCATCGTGCATTCGGAGCGCTCGCCCGACGAGGATCGCCCGCGCGAGCAGCCGGTGCACGGCATCCAGACCTGGGTCGCGCTGCCGGTCGAGCATGAAGACACCACACCCGCGTTCGTTCACCATGCGGCCGACACGCTGCCGTCGTTCACGCGCGACGGCGTGACCGTGCGCGTGATCGCGGGCACCGCGTTCGGGCTCGTGTCGCCGGTCACCGTGTTCTCGCCGACGCTCTATGCGGTTGCGGAATTCACGTCGGGCGGCACGTTGGCGCTCGATGCCGAACATGAGGAACGCGGCGTGTATCTCGTCGACGGCGACCTCAGCGTCGACGGCACGCCGCTCGCCCCCGCGACGATGGCCGTGCTCGAACCGGGCGCGAGCGTCGCGCTGGCGAGTACGAACGGCGCGCGCGTGATGCTGCTCGGCGGTGCGCACCTGCCGGGCGAGCGGTTCATCGAATGGAATTTCGTGTCGAGCGAGCGCGCGAAGATCGATGCGGCGCGTGCCGCGTGGGCCGATCAGACGTTCGGCAAGGTGCCGGGCGAAGAAAGCGAATGGACGCGTCAGCCGGAACGCAGGGCATAACGCAACGCGCAACGAGCGG
>NZ_BCPP01001246.1:0-1665 GCF_016586125.1 Burkholderia sp. E168m23 | reverse complement strand
CCTTGAAGATCCGCTCCGCGGCATCCGCGCTGTACTTGTCGGCCACCGCCACCGCGGAGCTCGTCAGGACCGCGGGCTGCGGCCCTTTCGCGTAGGCGGGCGCGTTCGGCAGGAAGCCGATGCCGGCCACCGTCGCGAGCACGGCTGCGGATGATTTGAAGCGATTCAGCGTAGTCATTGCATGTCCCCCATGTGGATCTCCTTCAGGCACGACGAGCACCTGATCCGTGGATGGCCGCAGGCGCGCCGACGGCCATACGCCGGCTTCGTAGTATAGGGCGACAAAAAGGGTCGAACACGCGGGGCGCGACGAAAGCATGGCGATTGTGTGCGCGCGGTCACGTTGCGCTGCCGCGACGTGCGCGCGGATCGCTCGACATCGCCTGCGGCGCGCGCTTCGCGCACCGCACAAAAACCGAAAGTTGCGAACCGCGCGGCAAGCCTCGCAACTCGTGTAAAAAAATCCGCGAACGCCCCGCCCGCGGCACAGCCCGATCTGCGAAGATAGCGCCCCGTTGCGCGCCGCATCATCGTTTCGTGCACGCGCCGCTTCACGTTGCTTCGTCTCGCTCCCTATGGCATCACACAATGCACATCACGCGTCCGGCTTCGCAGCCGGCGTCGCCGCCGCCGTCCTCGTCGCGCAAACCGGCGCAACCGGTCCGTGGCACTCGGGCATGCTCGCCGCGTTCGCGGCGGGCGTCGCGGGCGGCACAGCGCCCGACTGGCTCGAAGTCGCCTGGTGGAGCCGCAAGCGCCGCCTGTGGATCACACATCGCACCCTCACGCACTGGGGCATCGGCTGGGTCGCGCTGCTTGCGCTCGGCTGGCACGGGCTCATCCATCATCCGCATCCGCTGTGGGCCGCACCGCTGTTCGGCTTCGCCTGCGGCGGCGTGATGCACCTGCTCGCCGACTGGCCGAATCCGCTCGGCGTACCGTGGATCTGGCGGCGCCATTCGCTGAACCTGTGGAACAGCGGGCATTGCGACTTGATCGTGGTCGCGGCCGCCTGGGGCGGCACGCTGTGGCTCGCGCAGTCGCTGTGGTCGCGTGCGCCGCTGATCGAGCAGTGGCTCGGCTGGCTGCATCGCGTCTAGTTGCAATTCGACGCAATTCGCCACGATTGGGCACGCGATCGACGTGCCGAATCGCACGCAACTTTCGGTCCATTGAAAGTGCAGCGCAGGCCCCCACCTGAGTGTGAATCGTCGGCACGCATGCCCGGCACGCACCCGTGACGTCTGGCACACTGACGATTCGATTCGCGTGCGATGCATCCGCGCGCTCGCACCCCGCTCGCACCCTATTTCAACGCTCCGATGGACGTCACCGCTACCCGCCCTGCCGCCCGTGCGCTCGACGTGTTCCACCCGGTCGTCGCCGCGTGGTTCACACGCACGTTCGCCGCGCCGACCGGCGCGCAGGCGCTCGCGTGGCCGCACATCAAGGCCGGCCGGTCGACGCTCGTGGCCGCGCCGACCGGCTCCGGCAAGACACTCACCGCGTTCCTGTGCGCGCTCGACGATCTGGTGCGCGATGCGCTCGCGCACGACGGCACGCTGCCCGATGCGACGCTGGTCGTCTACGTGTCGCCGCTGAAGGCGCTGTCGAACGACATCCACGTGAACCTCGACGCGCCGCTCGCCGGCATCGCCGAATCGC
>NZ_BCPP01001245.1:0-1666 GCF_016586125.1 Burkholderia sp. E168m23 | reverse complement strand
GCCTTGTCGGCGCGATCGCGCTCGTCGTGGCCGCGGTAATCGTGCTGCCGATGGTGCTCGATTCGCACCCGAAGCCGGTCACGGACGACATCGCGATCGACATCCCGAACCGCCCCGCGCACCAGGCGGTCGCGCCGCGCGACGACGATGTGTCCGACGTGCAGGCGGGTGTCGCGCACGACGAACCGCCGGCCTCCGACACGGCCGTTGCGGCCGCACCGGCGCCCGCGCCTAAGGATGCCGCGAAGCCGGCCGCGAAACCCGATACGACCACCACCGCGAGCGTGACGCCGCCGAAGCCCGCGCCGAAGCCGGCTGCGCCCGCCGCGAAACCGGCCGCGCCGAAGCCTGCGCCCGCAACGGTCGCGAATGACGGCGCCGCGAGCCCGGATAGCAGCGACGCATCGTCGCCGGCATCGCCGGCCGGTGCGCGCTTCGCGGTGCAGCTCGGCTCGTTCAAGGACGACGCGACGGCCCGTTCGTGGGCGACCAAGTTGAAATCGGCGGGTGTGCCCGCATATGTCGAGCATCGCAAGCAGGCAGACGGCAGCACGGCTACACTGTTGCGGGCCGGCCCGTTCGCGGATCGTTCGGCGGCTTCCGCCGCGATCGCGAAGGTGCGCGAAGCCGGTCTGACGCAGTAATGCCACGATGCTGACGGCTTTCGACTACGCTGTATTGGCGGTGATCGTGTTGTCGGCGCTGCGCGGCGCGTGGCGCGGCTTCGTGTCCGAGATTTTCGGGCTGATCGGCTGGATCGCGGCGATCGTGATCGCGAGCCGCTACGTCGGGCTGGTCGTGCCGTACATTCCGGCGAACTGGCCGGGCGGCGCGCTGACGCAGTGGGTGATCGCCTTCGCGTTGCTCGTGATCGGCGTCGTGCTGGTCGCCGGCGTGGCGAACGCGCTGCTGTCGCGGATCGCGCAGGCGAGCGGCCTGGGCGGCGTCGACCGCTCGCTGGGCATGATGTTCGGGCTCGTCCGCGGCTGCGTGCTGGTGGTGCTGCTGGTCGCGGCGGCCGGGCTGACCGAACTGCCCAAACAGGATTTCTGGCGCAATGCGCTCTTGCGTCCTTTTGCCGAACAGGGCGTGCACGAGCTGAAGCAGCTCTTGCCCGACGGCATGGCCCAGTACGTACGCGTGTGACGACGCGGCCGGGCAGGACGGAACCGATTTTGTCATTCTGAAGGACATGCCATGTGCGGCATCGTAGGCGTTATCTCCCAATCCCCGGTCAATCAGCTGATCTATGACAGCCTGCTGCTGCTGCAGCATCGCGGTCAGGACGCGGCGGGCATTGCGACGGCGGACGGCAGCAATTTCCACATGTACAAGGCGAACGGCATGGTGCGCGACGTGTTCCGCACGCGCAACATGCGCAGCCTGCCCGGCACCTACGGCATCGGCCAGGTGCGCTACCCGACGGCCGGCTCGGCGTCGAGCGAGGCCGAGGCGCAGCCGTTCTACGTGAACGCGCCGTTCGGGATCATCCTCGCGCACAACGGCAACCTGACGAACTGGCAGCAACTGAAGGACGAGATGTTCCGGATCGACCGCCGGCACATCAACACCAATTCCGACAGCGAAGTGCTGCTCAACGTGTTCGCGCACGAGCTGCAACTGTCGACCACGGGCCTCGAGCTCGATCCGGCGTCGGTATTCAAGG
>NZ_BCPP01001244.1:0-1668 GCF_016586125.1 Burkholderia sp. E168m23 | reverse complement strand
CGATGCCGGCGACGATGTCGCGCGGCAGGGTGGATAGGCGCTCGTTCAGTTTCATGGTTGGGGTGGTTTCGTTGGCGTGGAGGGGCAGGGCGCGGGTCAACCGAGCGCGACGGCGGCAGCGCGCTCGGGCTCGGGCTCGGCTTCGGTCGGCGACGCCGCATAGCCGGAATCGAGCTCCTTCAGGCGGCCGTCGGCGAGCGAAAAGATCCAGCCATGCACGAGCGGTGGCCGCTCGCGGCCGCGCACGATCGGCGACGCGCGCAGCAGCCGCACCTGTTCGAGCACGTTCAGCTCGGCGAGGCGGTCGGCGGCGGCCATGTCGTCGAGCCCGTCGAGCGTGTCGCGATGGCGCCGCGCGAGTGCGCAGAGCGGCGCGATGCGGCGCGCGACGTGTGGCAGGTCGGCGGGCGGCGGCAGCAGCGATGCACGCACGCCGCCGCACCCGTAGTGACCGCACACGATCACGTGGTCGACCTTCAGCACCCGCACCGCGTACTCGAGCACGCTGGCGGAATTGTCGTCGTCGGGGTGGAACAGGTTCGCGATGTTGCGATGGACGAACAGCTCGCCGGGCGCGCAGTGCGTGATGGTTTCGGCTGGCACGCGGCTGTCCGCGCAACCGATCCACAGTACGCGCGGATTCTGGCCGCGCGCGAGCGCGTCGAAAAAGCCGGGCGTGTGTTCGCGCGTCTCGCGGGCCCAGGCAATGTTGGCAACCAGCATGCTCTTGGGGCGATTCATGAGGACTCCTTTTTGATAAAGGCAAATAAATATCGAACGAAATGGCGCAATCGCATGCTTTCTAAATTGAAAGGTTGGATTTTCGACTGATATTAGGGGTATGCCCTAGCACTGCGGGTGGGTTGATACAAATTGTTTCAAATTGATTGGGCGTAGTGCATTGCATGCACCAGTGCGACGCATGACATGCCCCGGGCGTGCCTGTTTCCCGCTACGGCCCGCATGACGGGGCGTTCAGTGTATTGCCATCGCAATGTCATCGATCGGAAAAGTTTTCCGTCTTATTCGTTGAATTAAATAAGGCAGCGGAAAAAATGAAATGGCCATTCACGCAATAATTCGTGAATGGCCATTGCGACAATTGCGTATAAATACGCAATCGGTCAGAACAGGGTGCGGCGATCGGGATCGTGCAGCGGGTCCGGTGTTTTCTGCGTGGTGCGCAGGATGCCCTGCGGATCGAAGTAGAAGCTGTACATCATGTACCAGACGTTGTCCTCGAGATACCGGTACGTCCAAACCTCGCGTTTCATCAGCGGGAAGTAGGAAGTCTCGACCGGGCGTCCGAAATTGACGAGGACGTCTGTCTTCGTCCACTTGCCGATCTCCGCGCGATAGAACTCGCTCGGCTGCAGTACCTGGCGCACGTTGACGATCCGGTGGGCTGCGTCGACGTCGGCCGCGACCGTGATTTCGCCCATCGGCTGAGTCGGCCACATCAGGCGCTTGCCGCCGCCGGGCAGGTCGTAGATCTCGCGCGGCGGGCCCATGCGCGCGACGATCGCCGACTCGTCCTGGCCGGCCTGGTATTGCTGCCACGGTTGCGCGCAACCGGCCAGCAGCGCGGCGGCACCGGCGATCAGCACGGGCAGGCGCGCGGGAATGCGAATGCGCATCGGATTCTCCAGAACACGGAAACAAGTCCCG
>NZ_BCPP01001243.1:0-1671 GCF_016586125.1 Burkholderia sp. E168m23 | reverse complement strand
CCCGTTTCCGGATCGGGCGTGATGTTGGTCGTGTAGATCGCGCCCATCGGCGTGACCATCTTCAGGCCGCCGGCGAACGGCGTGCCGCGCGGCGCGGTGTGGCACGCGACGCAGTCGCCCGCTTTCGCGAGGTATGCGCCGCGAGCGACGAGCGCGCTGTCGGCCGGTGCCGTCTGCGCGGCCTGCGCGGCCGGGCCGGCCAGCATGGCGGACAGCGCGAGCAGCGATGCACGGAACGTATTCAGGGCGAGGTTTCGCATGATCGTCGCCTCCCCTCAAGCCGTCTTCAGCTGATCGCCGACCGGCAGCTTGCGCAGCCGCTTGCCGGTCGCCGCGAAGATCGCGTTCGACAATGCCGCGGCCGTCGCGGCCGTGCCCGGTTCGCCGATCCCGCCCGGCGCTTCGCCGCTTTTCACCAGATGCACCTCGATCGGCGGTGTCTCGTTGATCCGCAGCATCCGGTAATCGGTGAAATTGCTCTGCACGACACGGCCGTCCTCGATCGTGATCTCGCCGTACAGCGCGCCCGTGATCCCGAAGATGATGCCGCCCTGCACTTGCGCCTCGATCGTGTTCGGGTTGACGGACATGCCGCAATCGACCGCGCACACGACGCGCTTGACCTGCACCTCGCCGTTATCCACCGCGACGTCGACTACCATTGAGAAGAAAGTGCCGAATGCATACATCACAGACACGCCGCGCCCCTGCCCCTTCGGCAGCGACGGGCCCCAGCCGGCCGCCTTCGTCGCGACGTCGAGCACATTCAGCGCGCGCGGCGCCTTGCCGAGCAATGCACGGCGGTATTGCACGGGGTCGGTCTTGGTCTGCGCGGCCAGTTCGTCGATGAAGCTCTCGACGACGAACGTGCCCCGGGTCGGCCCGACGCCACGCCAGAACGCGGTCGGCACGTGGCGCGGCTCCTGGCGCACGTAGTCGACGAGCTGGTTCGGCAGGTCGTACGGCAGATCAGCCGAGACTTCGACCGCGTCAGGATCGATACCATTTCGGAACGCGGGCGGCGCGAAGCGCGCCATGAGCGACGAGCCGACGATCCGGTGCTGCCACGCGATCGGCTTGCCGTTCGCGTCGAGGCCGGCCGAAATCTTGTCGTAGTAGTACGGCCGATACATGTCGTGCTGGATGTCTTCCTCGCGCGTCCAGATCACCTTCACCGGCGCGTTGACCTGTTTTCCGACCTTCACGGCCTGGTCGATCATGTCCGTTTCGAGCCGCCGGCCGAAGCCGCCGCCGAGCAAGTGGTTGTGCACGACGATCTTGTCGGGCGACAGGCCCGTGAGTTGCTGCACGGTGTCAACCGCGCGCGTCGGCACCTGGGTGCCGACCCAGATCTCGCAGCCGTCGCCGCGCACGTGCACCGTGCAGTTCACCGGCTCCATCGTCGCGTGCGCGAGGAACGGCTGTTCGTAGACAGCGTCGACGCGCGTCTTCGCGTTTGCGAACGCGTGGCCGACATCGCCTTCCTTGCGCGCGACCGCGCCCTTGCCGCTCACCGCCGCCTGCGCGAGGTCGGCAACGATGTCCTTCGTGGACACCTTCGCGCCCGCGCCCTCGTTCCACTTCACGACGAGCGCCGATGCACCGCGCTTCGCGGCCCACGTGTGATCGCCGACCACCGCCACCGCGTTGTCGACGCGCACGACCTGGCGC
>NZ_BCPP01001242.1:0-1677 GCF_016586125.1 Burkholderia sp. E168m23 | reverse complement strand
TTTCGCTATCGGCGCCGGAGATGACGGTGCTGATCGGTGGCCTGCGCGTGCTCGGCACGAACGTGGGCGATTCGAAGCACGGCGTGTTCACGGACCGTCGCGAAGTGCTGACCAACGACTTTTTCCGCAATCTGCTCGACATGGGCACGGAGTGGAAGCCGACCTCGGAGGCCAACGAAGCCTATGAAGGTCGGGATCGTGCGACGGGCGAGCTCAAGTGGCTGGCCTCGCGTGTCGACCTAGTGTTCGGTTCGCATTCGCAACTGCGCGCGCTGTCGGAAGTGTACGGCAGCGAGGATTCGCAGCAGAAGTTCGTGCGTGACTTCGTTGCCGCGTGGACGAAGGTGATGAACGCCGATCGTTTCGATATCAAGCACAATTAACGGAAGTACGGTCGGATGGCGTGTCATGGTCCGATGCCGTTACGCGCCGTCCGCCGATACGCCGAACATGTATTCAATTCAAGACAAGTTTGGAGTTGCGCAATGAGTTACTTTAAGTCGGGTGACGATACCGAAATTTTCTACAAGGACTGGGGCCATGGCACGCCCGTTGTTTTCTCGCACGGCTGGCCGCTGACTTCGGATGCATGGGATGCGCAAATGCTGTTCTTCGGCCGTCGCGGCTACCGGGTCATTGCGCACGACCGTCGAGGGCATGGTCGCTCGGCGCAGCCGTGGGACGGCAATGATATGGATACCTATGCGGACGATTTGGCTGCGCTGCTCGATCACCTTGACGTGCGCGGTGCGATGCTGGTGGGCCATTCCACGGGTGGCGGCGAGGTGGCGCACTACATCGGCCGTCACGGCACGGCACGTGTGGCGAAAGTGGTGCTGATCGGTGCGGTACCGCCGATCATGCTGAAGACGGAAGCGAACCCGGGCGGCTTGCCGATGGAAGTGTTCGACGGTATTCGCGAAGGTGTTTTGAAGAACCGCTCGCAGTTTTACAGGGATCTGGCGGTGCCGTTCCACAACTTCAATCGTGAGGGTGCGACGGTTTCGCAGGGGACGATAGATTCGTTCTGGTCGCAGGGCATGATGGGCTCGATCAAGGGCCAGTTCGACTGTATCCGGGAGTTCTCGGAAGTGGATTACACCGAGGATCTTCGAAAGATCAACGTGCCGGTACTGGTGTTGCACGGAGACGACGACCAGATCGTTCCGATCGACGCGTCGGCGCGCCGGACGGCCGCGATTGCGCCGAATGTGACGCTGAAGGTGTATCCGGGCGGATCGCACGGGATCGCGATCACGCACGCCGATCAGGTCAATGCGGATCTGCTCGCTTTCTTCGAGAACACGACACGCAAGTAAGGCAGAACTTGGGCCGGATGCTGGCTATGACCGAGTTCGGCCCGGGATCTGCCGATGACCCGAAATGCCGATGGGTGAGCAAGATGGGTCATCGGTCATTGAATCAGCAGACGTAAATTCCAAACCGATTGCATTGTGAGGAGATGATTGGATTTTGACGGGCTTGATACTGCCATTCCTCAGAATTCGTTCGGAGAAAACCATGGAAATCACACTGCAGGCGATGTCGATTTTCACGTACATCGTGCGTGTGGGAAGCTTCACGGCAGCGGCAAAACTGCTTGGCATCAGCGCCGGAACGGCCAGTCGCCTGGTACGCGTAATAACTTCGTATAGCATACATTATACGAAGACGACG
>NZ_BCPP01001241.1:0-1677 GCF_016586125.1 Burkholderia sp. E168m23 | reverse complement strand
GTCGGGCGGCGCGCTGTTCGTCTTGACGCTGCGGCGCGCCCGCACGCATCATCCGGACTCCGTGTCCGAGCCGGCGGGCTCGCATTAGCGTGAACAGGCCGGTCGACGAACGATCGGAATCAACGAGAGCCGCACGCACCAGCGCCGCGCGGCCTGTCAGGAGCAAGTGACCAAGATGGCCAACCGGCTGCAAGTGATCTATATCGAAGACGATGCGCTCGTGCGCCGGGCGAGCGTGCAGAGCCTTCAACTGGCGGGCTTCGACGTCGCCGGCTTCGAGTCGGCCGAGGCGGCCGAGAAGGCGATCGTCGCGGATACCGCCGGCGTGATCGTCAGCGACATCCGGCTGCCCGGCGCGAGCGGGCTCGACGTGCTCGCGCAGTGCCGCGAGCGCGTGCCCGACGTGCCGGTGATTCTCGTCACCGGGCACGGCGACATCTCGATGGCCGTCCAGGCGATGCGCGACGGCGCGTACGACTTCATCGAAAAGCCGTTCGCGGCCGAGCGCCTGATCGAGACGGTGCGCCGCGCGCTCGAGCGCCGCGAGCTCGTGCTCGAGAACCACGCGCTGCGGCGCGAGCTGGCCGGGCAGAACGTGGTCGCGCCGCGCATCATCGGCCGCAGCCCTGCGATCGAGCAGGTGCGCAAGCTGATCGCGAACGTCGCGCCCACCGACGCGTCGGTGCTGATCAACGGCGACACGGGCGCCGGCAAGGAACTGATCGCGCGCAGCCTGCACGAGCTGTCGCCGCGCCGCGACAAGCCGTTCATCGCGGTCAATTGCGGCGCGCTGCCCGAGCCGATGTTCGAGTCGGAGATGTTCGGCTACGAGCCCGGGGCGTTCACCGGTGCGGCGAAGCGGCGCGTCGGCAAGCTCGAATACGCGTCCGGCGGCACGCTGTTCCTCGACGAAATCGAAAGCATGCCGCTCGCGCTGCAGGTGAAGCTGTTGCGCGTGCTGCAGGACGGTGTGCTGGAACGGCTCGGCTCGAACCAGCCGATCCGCGTGAACTGCCGCGTGGTCGCGGCCGCGAAGGGCGACATGAGCGAACTGGTCGCGGCCGGCACGTTCCGGCGCGACCTGCTGTACCGGCTCAACGTCGTGACGATCGCGCTGCCGCCGCTCGCCGAGCGCCGCGAGGACATCGTGCCGCTGTTCGAGCACTTCATGCTCGATGCGGCCGTGCGCTACGGGCGGCCGGCGCCGGTGCTGACCGACCGGCAGCGCGCGAGCCTGATGCAGCGCGACTGGCCGGGCAACGTGCGCGAGCTGCGCAATGCGGCCGACCGCTTCGTGCTCGGCGTGGCCGACATGCCGCCGGAAACGGGTACGGGCGACGACGCCGACAACGACCAGACGCTGAAGGAGCGCATCGAGCAGTTCGAGCGCGCGGTGATCGCCGAGGCGCTGAACCAGACGGGCGGCGCGGTCGCCGCGACGGCCGACCGGCTGCATGTCGGCAAGGCGACGCTGTACGAGAAGATGAAGCGCTACGGGCTGTCGGCGAAAGGCGACACCGAGCGCTGAAAAGCAAACGGACCGCGGAACCGGGGTGCCCGGTCATGCGGTCCGTTGTTTTACCGAAAGAGGCGGTGCGGTGCGCGCCCCTTCGAATCCGATTCGGCGGCGCTCAGGCCGCGTTGCCGTCGAGCGCCTTCTTGAGCAGCGCGTCGAGT
>NZ_BCPP01001240.1:0-1678 GCF_016586125.1 Burkholderia sp. E168m23 | reverse complement strand
CTCGCTGCCGGTGCGCGTCGGCAACGGCGCCGCGAACCAGCTCCAGCTCGACGTGTTCGGCGAGGTGATGGCCGCGCTGCACCTTGCGCGCGTGGGCGGCCTGCAGGCCGACGACACGGTCTGGTCCGTGCAGTGCGCGCTGCTCGATCACCTCGAGAAGATCTGGCAGGAACCCGACGAAGGCATCTGGGAAACGCGCGGCGGCCGTCGCCATTTCACGTTCTCGAAGGTGATGGCGTGGGTCGCGTTCGACCGCGCGATCAAGTCGGCGGAGATGTTCCGGCTGCCCGGCTCGCTCGACCGCTGGCGCGCGCTGCGCGAGCAGATCCATGCGGACGTCTGCGCCAACGCATGGCACGAAGGCAAGCAGGCGTTCGCGCAGAGCTACGGCAGCGACGAGCTCGACGCAAGCGTGCTGCTGCTGCCGCAGCTCGGCTTCCTGCCGCCGGAAGACCCGCGCATCGTCGGCACGGTCGAGGCGATCGAACGGGAATTGCTGCACGACGGGCTCGTGATGCGCTACCGCACGACCGAATACGACGACGGCCTGCCGCCGGGCGAAGGCACGTTTCTCGCGTGCAGCTTCTGGCTGGTCGACAGCTATGCGCTGCTCGGCCGGATCGACGACGCGCATCGGCTCTTCAGCCGCCTGCTCGCGCTGTCGAACGACCTCGGGCTGCTCGCGGAGGAATACGACCCGGTCGCCGGGCGGCTCGTCGGCAACTTCCCGCAGGCGTTCTCGCACGTGGCGCTCGTGCACACCGCGATGAACCTGATGCACCATGAAGACGCGATGGCGCGCGCGGCCGGCCAGCCCGCGCCGGCCGTGGCTACGGGCCGCTGAACGGCGCGCGCGGGCCTTGTTCAGAGATCGTCAAATCGCAACACTTTGATGAAAACCCGGGGAAATGTTGCATTGCACCACCGATCGTTGTCCGATATGATCGGCGAGATTGTCCGGCTGCAATGCAACATGGCCGGTCGCTGACCCACACGGCACGCCGCGACGCCTCACGCCGCCCTTGCGCACCGTCCCCCACGCGGGAGTAGCCTGCATGCTTTACCAACTGCACGAATTCCAGCGGGCGATGCTGAGCCCGCTCACGGCCTGGGCCCAGGCCGCCTCGAAGTCGTTCGCGAATCCGTCCAGCCCGTTCTCGCTGATGCCCGGTGCCCCGCGGATGGCGGCTGCCTATGAGCTGATGTATCGGCTCGGCAAGGATTACGAGAAGCCGGAATTCAACATTCATCAGATCGTCAAGGACGGCCACAACATCCCGATCGTCGAGCAGACGATCATCGAGAAGCCGTTCTGCCGCCTGCTGCGCTTCAAGCGCTATTCGGACGACGCCGACGCCGTCACGCAACTGAAGGACGAGCCGGTCGTGCTGGTCTGCGCGCCGCTGTCGGGCCACCACTCGACGCTGCTGCGCGACACCGTACGCACGCTGCTGCAGGATCACAAGGTCTACATCACCGACTGGATCGACGCGCGGATGGTGCCGGTCGAGACGGGCCCGTTCCACCTGCACGACTACATCGCGTACATCCAGGAATTCATCCGTCACATCGGCGCGCGCAACCTGCACGTGATCTCGGTATGCCAGCCGACGGTGCCGGTGCTCGCGGCGATCTCGCTGATGGCGAGCCGCGGCGAGGACACGCCGCTCACGATGAC
>NZ_BCPP01001239.1:0-1682 GCF_016586125.1 Burkholderia sp. E168m23 | reverse complement strand
CGACCGGTCATCGAGCGTTCACCGATCGCGACGCGTCGGCACCGCGCTCAGCGTGCACCACGCATGCGGCGCAGCGACCTCGCCGGCTTGCGCGCGAAGCACTTGCCGTACGCGGCGAGCCAGCAATCGCGATGATCGAAGTTCCTCAGCAGCCGCGCGCGGCGCCGCTCGAGCCAGTAGAGCGAGATCGCCATCGTCAGCGCGACGGCCAGTGCCGAGCCGCCGATCACGAGTCCCAGCCAGGTGTCGCCCATGCGTTCTCCGGAATGCGAGGCCGAAGCGGCGCGTCTGCCGCCGCTCCGGCGCGGGATAGTGGGGAACGCGGCCCGCCGGGCGCGCACGCCCTGCGGGCCGCCGCGCGTCAGTGCATGTGCTGACCGCCGTTGATCGCGATGTTGGAGCCCGTCACGAAGCCGGCCTCCTCCGAGCACAGGTAAGCGACCAGCGCCGCGACCTCCTCGGGCTTGCCGAGCCGGCCCGCCGGAATCTGCGGGAGGATCTTCGTGTCGAGGATGTCCTGCGGAATCGCGGTGACCATCTTCGTCGCGAGATAGCCCGGCGACACCGTGTTCACCGTCACGCCCTTGCGCGCGACCTCGAGCGCAAGCGATTTCGTGAACCCGTGCATGCCGGCTTTCGCGGCCGCGTAGTTGGTCTGGCCGACCGACCCTTTCGAGCCGTTCACCGACGAGATGTTGACGATGCGGCCCCAGCCGCGCTCGACCATGCCGTCGCAGACCGGTTTCGTCATGTTGAACACGGAATCGAGGTTGGTGCGGATCACCGCATCCCAGTTGACCTTGTCGAGCTTGCGCAGCGTCATGTCGCGCGTGATGCCCGCATTGTTCACGAGAATGTCGACCGGGCCGACGTCGCGCACGATCTTCTCGATGCATTGCTGGCACGAGTCGTGATCGGCCACGTCCACCGGATACGCATGGAATTCGCGGCCGGCCGCATGCATCTCGGTCAGCCAGCGGTCCGCGCCGGCATTGTTCGGCGAATACGTGACGACTACCCGGTGACCCGCGTCGTTCAACCGGATGCTGACCGCTTCGCCGAGGCCGCCCATCCCACCTGTCACAACTGCGATTCGCTTAGTCATACTATGAATTACCGACAAAAAAGTAATCGATGAAAGGCGGGGCGACGGCATCGCACCTGCTGCCGCCCCACCGCTTCGATGCGCAGCCGCCCGCGTCGCGGACGCGGCACGCACCGGCACCTCGCGCGTGTTATTGACTGCCTGTCTTGCGCGAAAACCGCCTGGCTCGCCCGCGGCGCTGGCCCACGCCGCGAGCGAACCGTGTCGTCAGCCGCCGCTCAGACGCGCTCGACCGCAAGCGCGACGCCCATCCCGCCGCCGATGCACAGCGACGCCAGCCCGCGCTTCGCGTCGCGCTTGGCCATCTCGTGCAGCAGCGTCACCAGAATCCGGCAGCCCGACGCGCCGATCGGATGGCCGATCGCGATCGCCCCGCCGTTCACGTTCACCTTCGACGTGTCCCAGCCCATCTGCTTGTGCACCGCCAGCGCCTGCGCCGCGAACGCTTCGTTGATCTCCATCAGGTCCAGGTCGCCCGGCGTCCAGCCCGCGCGCTCCAGCGCCCGGCGCGACGCCGGCACCGGGCCCATGCCCATCACGCTCGGGTCCACGCCCGCGTTCGCGTACGCCTTGATTC
>NZ_BCPP01001238.1:0-1687 GCF_016586125.1 Burkholderia sp. E168m23 | reverse complement strand
TGCACGGCGACTGCCTGACGATCACCGGCCGCACGATCGCCGACGAGCTGAAGGACGTGCCGGCCGTGCCGCGCGCGGACCAGCATGTGATCTTCCCGATCGACCGCGCACTGTACAAGGAAGGCCACCTGGCGATCCTGAAGGGCAATCTCGCGGAAGACGGCGCGGTCGCGAAGATCACCGGCCTGAAGAACCCGGTGATCACGGGCCCGGCGCGCGTGTTCGACGACGAACAGAGCGCGATGGACGCGATCCTCGGCGACCGGATTCGCGCGGGCGACATCCTCGTGCTGCGCTACCTCGGCCCGCAGGGCGGCCCCGGCATGCCGGAAATGCTCGCGCCAACTTCCGCGATCATCGGCAAGGGACTCGGCGAATCGGTCGGCTTCATCACGGACGGACGCTTCTCGGGCGGCACCTGGGGCATGGTGGTCGGCCACGTCGCGCCGGAAGCGTTCGTCGGCGGCACGATCGCGCTGGTGCAGGAAGGCGATTCGATCACGATCGACGCGCACCGGCTGCTGCTGCAATTGAACGTCGACGAGGCGGAACTCGCCCGGCGCCGCGCCGCGTGGCGACAGCCGGCGCCGCGCTATACGCGCGGGGTGCTCGCGAAATTCGCGGTGCTCGCACGACCGGCGAACCAGGGGGCGGTCACGGGTTGAAGCAGGGCCGCAAGGCATGCGACCCCGATAAACGAGGCCGCCGGGAACGCGCAAAACGTGCTTCCCCTTTGCTTCTATAATGCGCGGACCATGAAGCCGGCCGTCCCCGCCGGCGGAGAACCGCATGAAACAGACGATATTGCGCGTGCTGCTCGCCACGCTGCTGACCGGCAGCGCGGCGGCGGCGCGTGCCGACCAGACCGACGGGCTCGCGCTGGCGCAGCGCAAGAACTGCATGGCGTGCCATGCAATCGGCAAGCCGCTGATGGGCCCGTCGTTCCACGACATCGCCGGCAAGTACGCGGCGCGCGGCGACGCCGCCGATTATCTGGCGCAATCGATCGTAAAAGGCAGCGTCGGCGTATGGGGCAGCGTGCCGATGCCCGCCAATACGCAACTGACGAGCATCGAAGCCCACACGCTCGCCCAGTGGGTGCTGTCGGTCCGCTGAATCGGATACTCGCGCGGCGTACCCGCGCCGTGTGCAGTGCGCAGCAAGAAGGCGGCCTGGTACTGGCCGCGCCACACCTCTGCGGCGCCTTCGCAAGCCCTTACCGGACCCGCCCCCTCTTTTTCGCCAGCGCGAAAGATCGGCCGTTCAGCCGGAATGACCGACGCGACGGCGGGCGATCTCTTCATCGACCGCATCGCGCACCCAGTCCATCACCTCGGTTTCCAGCGCGAGGGCGACTTCGCGCGTGATCTGGCCGACCAGCCAGGCCGAATGCTCGTGCAGCGCATCGCGACAGCGCGCTTCGATGGCGTCGCGCCCCGCACCGGTCAGATAATTCGTCAGCCGATTGCGCAGCCGTTCGGCGATGTGCTGCGCATCTTCCGGCGTCAGCCCCGCTGCGGCCTGCGCGTCCGGCTGCGGCGCTGCACTCGGCAGGTCCGCCTGCGGCATCGCCGTGCCGGGCGCGTGCGCAACCGCTTCGGGCGCAATCGCGGCGAACGTGTGCGGCGGCAGGTCGTCATCGACCAGCGACGAGCGCAGCGGCGCCGTCATCGCTGCCGCGTCTTCT
>NZ_BCPP01001237.1:0-1689 GCF_016586125.1 Burkholderia sp. E168m23 | reverse complement strand
CCATCGCCGCGCGATCGACCTTCGCGAGAATGTCGGTCGGCAGGTACGTGAGCGTGTCGATCGCCATCGCCTGCTCGGCGAAGCTCAGGTGCGCGGGCCAGGCGGACACCGTGTCGAGCGGCGTCGGCGGCTCCTGCCCCGACAGCGCGAGGCGCTCCGGATGATGCACCGACGACATCAGCAGCCGGTACAGCCCGATGCGACTCTCGGCCGTCATCACATGGCCGAGCTTGTGCAGGCGATCGCCGATGCGCGACGCGGATTCGCGCGCTTCCACACCGCCGCCGAACGCACCCTGCGCGACGGCCGCGAGCTGGTCCGCGTGATCGGGCCGCAACGCGTGCAGCGCGGCGGCGATCCGCGCACGCACCGCCGCCGGCACGCGATGCAGCTTGCGCCACAGGCGTGGCGTCAGGAAGTAGCGCGTATAGCCGCCGAACAATTCGTCGCCGCCGTCGCCGGACAAGCTCACCTTCACGTGCCGGCGCGTCAGTTCCGAGACGAGAAAGGTCGGGATCTGCGACGCATCGGAGAACGGCTCGTCGTAGATCGACGGCAGCTTCGGCACGACGCCGAGCGCATGGTCGGCCGTCACGTAAAGCTCGGTATGGCGCGTGCCGAGATGGCGCGCGACGGCCTTCGCGTAACCGGCTTCGTCGTAGCCGGCCTCGTGGAAGCCGATCGTGAACGTGTCGACCGGCGTCGCCGATTGCGCCTGCATCAGCGCGACGATCGCCGACGAATCGATGCCGCCCGACAGGAACGCGCCGAGCGGCACGTCGGCCTCCATCTGCCGCGCGACGGCCTGGCGCAGGACCGTGTCGAGCTGGCCGACGGCTTCGCCGGCGCTGCCCTCGAACGGCTGCGCGCGGCCGGCCTCGATCGCCTGTTCGAGCGTCCAGTACGCGCGCAGGCGCGGCGTGTCGCGCGCATGTTCGAACTGGATGTACGTGCCGGGCGGCAGCTTGCGGATGCCGCGATAGATCGTATAAGGCGCGGGCACGCTCGACTGGCGCAGGTACAGGCACAGCGCGTCGCGGTCGACCGTGCCGTCGAAGCCCGGGTAGCCGCGCAACGCCTTCAGCTCGGACGCGAACACGAGCGCGTCGCCGATCCGCCCGTAGTAGAGCGGCTTCTCGCCGATCCGGTCGCGCGCGAGCGTCAGCACTCGCGACGCACGATTCCACAGCGCGAACGCGAACATGCCGGTCGCGCGGCGCAACGTGGCCTCGACGCCCCACGCGACGATCGCCGCGATCAGCACCTCGCTGTCGGAGTGACCGCGCCACGCCGGTGCACGCCCTGCGCGCTCGAGCTCCGCGCGCAGTTCGCGATGGTTGTAGATTTCGCCGTTGAAGACGAGGACGTAGCGACCGCACGCGGAAGCCATCGGCTGCCGGCCGTGCACCGACAGGTCGACGATCGCGAGCCGCCGGTGGCCGAGCGCGATGCCGGCATCCGGGTCGACCCAGATGCCCTGCCCGTCCGGCCCGCGATGCGCGAGGCTCGCCGTCATTCGCGCGAGCGTGCCGCGCGCTGTCTCCTCATCGAAGGCGACGCTATTCAGAAAGCCGTCGATTCCGCACATTGATTTGTCTGCCCCTGTTGACCTGGTCCGTCACGGGTGGCGCAACCTCGCGGCCCGCCGTCGGGCGTGACGGTCGAGCCATATTACGAAGAAATAAATCA
>NZ_BCPP01001236.1:0-1690 GCF_016586125.1 Burkholderia sp. E168m23 | reverse complement strand
CGATCTTTTCGGCGACCTGGTCGTGCATTTCCTGCGCGGTGGCGCCCGGCCATGCGGTGATGATCGTCATCACCTTGATCGTGAACGCCGGGTCTTCCGCGCGGCCCAGCTTGAAGAACGACACGAGGCCCGCGAGCGAAATCAGGCAGATCAGGAACAGCGTGATCGCGCGCTCGCGTACCGCGAGCGCCGACAGGTTGAATCGTCGCTCGCTCACGGCCGTGCTCCTGCGCTCGCGACCGTCGCGGCCGGCGCGGACACGCGCACCGCTTCGCCTTCGCGCAGCAGCTGCGCGCCGAGCGCGACGACGCGCTCGCCTGGCTTGAGCGCGCCGTCGCCGGCCACGCGCGCGCTGTCGTCGTCGAGATGCTCGACCTTGACCGGCCGCCACGTCACCTTGGCCGGTTCACCGGTGACGACCCACACGCCGGGCCCTTTGCCCGCGTCCAGCAGCGCGCCGATCGGCACCTGCATGCCGCGTGGCGAAGCCGTGCGCGCGTCGTCCGGGATGTGGATCGTGACGGTCGCGCCCAGCGGGGCGTCGGCCAGCGCGCCTTGCAGCACATAGCGCGCGTCGAAAGTACGCGTTCTCGCATCCGCGGTATCGGAAAGCTGGCGCAGCGTCGCGGGGACGCCGACGTCCGGCTTGCCGAACAGCCCGGCCTGCGCGACCGACCCGATCGCCGGACGCAGGGTTTCGGGCAACTGGATCACGGCTTCGCGGCTGCCGGCGTGCGCGAGCCGCACCACCGGCTGCCCCGCGCTGACGACCTGGCCGGGCTCCGCGAGCGTTTCCATGACGACGCCGTCGCCGTCCGCGACGAGTTGCGCATAGCCGGTCGCGTTGCGCGCGACGTCGGCGTCGGCCTCGGCGGCGCTCAGTTGCGCTTTCGCGGCATCGGCGGCGGCCTTGATCTGGTCGTAGGCCGATGCCGATATCGCGCCGGTGCCGCGCAGGTCGCGGTAGCGCGCTTCGTCCTCGGCGGTCTGCCGCGCGCGCGCCCGTGCGGCGGCGACGGCTTCGTCGCGGGCGCGCGCCGCGAGCTTCAGGTCGACCGGGTCGAGCCGCATCAGCGGCTGGCCGCGCTTGACGGTTTGACCGGTATCGACGAGCCGCTCCAGCACCTTGCCGGCTACCCGGAAGCCGAGATCGCTCTGCACGCGCGCGGCGACGGTGCCGGTGAACGAGCGGGACGCGGGAACGGCCGCCTGCACGACGGCGGTACGCACGAGCGGCGCCTCCGTGCGCGGATCGGACGGCGCTTTTCCGCTGCAGGCGGCTAGCGCGAGGGGCAGTGCGGAAGCGACTGCGAAGAAAGCGGGGCGACGCCGAACCATGAAAGACCCAGTGACGAAGTGAGCGGGGCTTTCATTGTGTATCTAGTGACTAATATGGTCAATAGTCACAAACGGTGACGCATCACGGCGCGAGGCTGCGCAGGACGAGGCTGGACAGTTGGGCCGGCGCGGCGTCGGTCGTGTCGAGGTTGTACTGGAGCAGCAGCGGGTTCAGGTACGGCCGCATCACGAGGTAGATCGCCGTCGCGGTTTCGTCCAGCGGCGTCTTGCGTTCGAACTCGCCGTTTTGCCGGCCTGCCTGGAGGACGTCCTGCAACAGCGTCTGCACGCGTGCCTCGTAGGCCTGCACCGACTGCCAGTTTTCGGTGGCGGCCGACGCCGCGATGTCGTA
>NZ_BCPP01001235.1:0-1690 GCF_016586125.1 Burkholderia sp. E168m23 | reverse complement strand
ATTTCGTGAAGGTCGTCGAATGCGGCAACGTCACGCACGCGAGCGAGGCGCTGCACGTCGCGCAGCCGGCGGTGAGCCAGCAGATGCGCAATCTCGAGCAGGATCTCGGGATGCAACTGCTCGAACGAAGCGTGCGCGGCGTCGCGCCGACCGCGGCGGGCCGCACGCTGTATCGGCACGCGCTCGAGTTGCTGCGCCAGGCCGACGGCACGCGCGAACTGCTGCGCCGCGACGCCGACACGCCGCAGGGCCGCGTGACCGTCGGCATGCCGTCGAGCACCGCGCGCGTGCTGGCCATTCCGCTCGCCCGCGCGGTGCGCGACCGCTATCCGGGCATCATGCTGGAGCTGATCGAAGCGCCGAGCGCCGACCTCGATACGCTGCTCGAACGCGCGCGGCTCGATCTCGCGATCGTCGTCGATGCGGTCGACACGCGCGGCATCGCGATTCACCGGTTGCTGACGGAAACGCTGTACCTGATCACGTGGCCCGGATTCCCGGTGCCGGACGCGCCCGTGCCGCTCGACGCGATCGCGCGGATGCCGCTCGTGCTGCCGAGCGCGCCGAACACGATCCGCAACCGCGTCGACTGGGCGATGCGCGAGGCCGGGCTGTCGTACGAGATCAGCTTCGAGGCGAGTTCGACCGGGCTGCTGTTCGCGGCCGTGATGGCGCAGCTCGGCGTGACGATCCTGCCGTGGACCGCCGCGCACGTCGAGATCGAGGAGCGCAAGCTCAAGCTGTCGACGGTCGCGCACCGGCTGTTCGCGCGCGACCTGTCGCTGTGCTGGCACGACACCGCGCTGGTCAGCAACGCGGTGCAGAAGGTGAAGGCCGAAATCGTCCGGCTGTTCGATACGCTCGGGCAGCGGCCGGAATGGGCGGCCGCCGGGCATTGACAATGGCCGCCGGCACCCCTTAACGTAGCGCCATCCTAACCATCACCGGTTCAGCTTAAGAGGTTGTCGGCCCGCTCGTGCTCGACACCTCTGCCTTCCTCGAAGGCCTGCTGCTTGGCGCCGGCCTGTTCACGTCGGTCGGTCCCAAGGACGCCTTCGTCATCAAGCGCTCGCTTTCGAGCCCTCACCTGCTCTCCATCGCCCTCGTCTGCGCGGGCAGCGACGCATTGCTGATCGTGCTCGGCGCGCACGGGCTGTCGGCATTGCTGTCGCGCCATGCCGCCGTGGTGGCGGCCGCGCTGTGGGCCGGTATCGCGTATCTCGCCGGCTACGGCCTGCTCGCGCTGCGCTCGGCGATCGTCGGACGGGAGCCTGAGCATGTAGATGGCTCACGCGTCGCTAGCGAACCCACGCGGTCGCGCACGCTGCTCGCGACCGCCGCGGTTTCGCTGCTCAATCCGTATGCATGGATCGATACGGTGCTGCTGCTCGGGACCGTGATCGTGAGCCACGCGCCGTCTGCCCGCGCGCCGTTTGCGATCGGCGCGATGACTGCGTCGCTGGCGTGGTTCCTGATGCTCGTCTATGGCGCACGCGCGTGCCGTGCGTGGTTCGCCCGTACGCTCGCGTGGCGCGTGCTTGACGGCTTCGTCGCGGTGATGATGCTCGGCTTCGCGGTGCGTTTCGCGATCGACGCGCTTTAGGCGTCAGCGGCCCGATGCCCGCACCGATTCCGATCTCGCGCGGAACGCGTCGTGCGCGTGGGTATGCAGCTCGAATCCAATGCCCGG
>NZ_BCPP01001234.1:0-1691 GCF_016586125.1 Burkholderia sp. E168m23 | reverse complement strand
GGCTGGGGCGATCGCCGGCATCGGCGCAGCGACCGCCACCGCGGACGCGTGCGGTTTCGCGCTCGGCGCGTGGATGCTGTGGCGGCTGCGGCCGCGCGGCCTTGCACCGCTCGCGGTACGCGCGCTTGCCGACCGCGTCGCGCTCAAGCGGCTGATCGCGCTCAATCGCGACATCTTCCTGCGCACGCTGTGCCTGCTCGGCGCGTTCGGCTGGTTCGCGCATCTCGGCGCGAAACAAGGCGACGCGACGCTCGCCGCGAATGCGCTACTGCTGAATTTCCAGACCTTCATGGCGTACGGCCTCGACGGCTTCGCGCATGCGGCCGAGGCGCTCGTCGGCGCGGCGGCCGGCGCGCGCGATCGCCGCGCCTTCCGGCAAGCCGTGCGCGTCACGCTGTTCTGGTCGGCACTCGGCGCGCTGCTGTTCGCGCTCGTTTACTGGGCGGCGGGCGGCTGGATCGTTGCGCGCCTGACCGACCAGGCCGAGATCCGCGCCGTCGCGCTGCGCTACCTGCCGTGGGCCGCGATCTCGCCGATCGTGTCGGTCTGGGGTTTCCTGCTCGACGGCGTGTTCATCGGCGCTACGCAGACGCAATCGCTGATGCGCGCGATGGTCGTGTCGTTGTCGATCTTCGTCGCGGCCACGCTCGCCGCCGTCGGCATGTTCGGCAATCATGGCCTCTGGTTCGCGCTGCTGCTGTTCATGGCGGCGCGCGGCGCGACGCTCGCACGCTACCTGCCGGCGCTGTTGCAGCGCGTTGGCGCCGAACCGCAGGCCGCGCCTGCGGCCCGCGCGTGACTACGGGCCCGGCCGACCGTTACTGCTGCTGCACGGGTTTCGGCGGCGGCGCGTCGAGCATCGACGGCGGCGTCATGTCGGTCGGCACGCCGTGATAGTCGGCCGGATCTTCCGGCGGGTGACCGCGGCGGGCCTGACGAGGATCGCTGCTGCAGGCGGCAAGAAGGGATGCGGCCAGCACGGCCAGCACGAAACGGGTCATCAGGTAGGGCTCCGGAAAACGGCGCGCCCATCGCACGCCGGGACCGCGCCGAGTCTAGCGGAAATCCGGTTTCGGGGTTGCGCCGCGCATGTCCTACTATGTACGCATGGCGCTGTGCCGTTGAAAGGAGGCTGCCATGTCGTCTGAGGAAATTGCGGGCCTGATCGGCCTGTTCATCGGTCTGATGGTGCTGGTCGCGCTGTCGTACTTCGAGTCGCGCGAATACAAGCGCAGCCACGAAGGCGAAGGGATGATCCACCACTGGATGGCGGAACACCACCTGCTCGACTGGCGGCGCAAGCACTGAGCGCGCCGCTGTCGTCCGGCCCTCCCACGGGCCGTCCCAGCCGTGCCGCCCTGCGGCACGGTGGTCGTTGCGTGTCTCTGAAATTATCGGGGCCCGATACGCAGACACGGGCCGGATACACGAACGCCGTCGTGCGGCAGCTACCGCGCGACGGCGTTTGCTTGCGTGCGCCCCGCCTCGGAGGTGCGGCGCGATTCGGATCGCTCAGCCCAGGAAGTGGCGGGCGTAGCGCGCGTTGATGTCCGACAGACGGAACAGCGTCAGGAAATCCGCGCAGTTGAAGTCGGGATCCCAGGCCGGGGCGCCGCAAATCTTCGCGCCGAGACGCAGGTAACCCTTGATCAGCGGCGGCGGTGCGACGACGGTGCCCGTCTGCAGTTCAT
>NZ_BCPP01001233.1:0-1694 GCF_016586125.1 Burkholderia sp. E168m23 | reverse complement strand
CACGCGGGCCAGGTCGCGGCTCACCTGGGCGGGCGGCTTCTCGCTCCAGAAATAACGCAGGCTGTCGATGCCGACCACCGACACGCCGTCGCGCTGCAGCGCCTCGGCGATCGTCTTGTCGAGATCGCGCCAGCCGCCGTCGCCCGAGATCACGATCGCGAGCCGGTCGCTGCCGCCCTTGGCCGGCAGCTCGACGAGCGGCAGGTCGGACACGTCGAGCTCGTCGCTGCTGCCGCTGGTGTCGCGCAGGTGCGACGTGACGAGCGACACGAGCTTCGCGGTGTCGCCCGCGGCCGCCGTCTCGACGAAGCCCGGCATCGCGCGGCGCACGATCGTCGGATCGGGCGGGCACGGCTTGAAGCGCGGATCGAGCTTCGCGGCCGGACCGACCGCGACGACGCCGGCGATCGTGTTCTCCGGCGCCATCGCGAGAATCTGCTTCGCGATCGCGCCGCCCTGGCCCACGCCCGCGACGATCGGCGTGAAATAGCGCGACGACTGCGCGAGACGTTCGAGCTGATGGCTGACCGCCTCGGCGTCGCCGTCGAGGTGATGGCAGGTCTCCTGCTTCGCGGCGAGATTCGCCGCGTAACGCCCGGAATCGACGCCGACCGTCATCGCACCGGCTTTCGCGAGCGCGTCGGCCGCCTGCTGATCGGCGACATGCCAGCCGGCCTCACGCGAGAACAGCACGACGAAACCGCGCAGCGGCCCGCTCGGCTTGGTCACGGTCACGGGCCCGTAGCGGCCGCCGGACACGGTTTCGGCTTTCACGTCGGCCGGCTGCGCGGCGCACGCGGCGCCGGCCAGCATCATTCCCGCGCAGGCGGCTGCCGCCCGCGCGCTTACCTTCTTCAACATCATGAACGCCGACCTCCAGCCAGCAATGACAGATCCGCCAGCGTGACGAACACGCCGACCGAGCCCGAGGCCGCGAGATAACGCGGCTCCCAGTGCGGTTCGAACTTGCTCTTGAAAGCGCGCAAGCCGCGGAAGTTGTAGAAGCGGCCGCCGAAGCGCCAGACCATCAGGCCGAGCCGGTGGAACGGCGACGGCATCTTCGCCGCCCCCATTCCCGAGAACGGCGCGATGCCCAGGCTCAGCTTGCGGAACCCCGCTTCCTTCAGATGCAGCGCGAGCTGCGTAAACAGATACTCCATCGCATACGGCGATGCGTCCGGCAGATGGCGCATCACGCCGACCGTCGCCTCGGTGTTGAGGTCGGTCGTCATGAACGTGACGAACGCGATCGGCTTGTCGGCCTGCCGCACCAGCATCACCGACTGCGTCGACAGATAGCCGTCGTGGAACGCGGCCACCGAGAAACTTTTCTCGCGCGCATCGCGGCTGTCGAGCCAGCCGTCGGAGATGTCGCGCAGCGCCGGCAGCGCGGCGGGCACGTCGCCCGGCGCGATCACCTCGACCGTCAGCGCATCCTTGTCGCCGCGACGCAGCGCGTAGCGCAGGTGCGAACGGTTCGAACCCTTCAGGTCGAACTGGTCGAGCGCGATATGCGCTTCCTCGCCGAGCTTCATCAGCGTGAGCCCCGCGTCGAGATACAGCGGCAACGCGTTCGCGCGCACCTGGTAGAACGCCGCGCGGCCGCTGTGCGCGTGCGCAAGCGCGATGAACTTGCTGATCAGCGCCGGCCACTCTTCACGCGGCCCGACCGGGTCGTGCAGCGCGGCCCACGT
>NZ_BCPP01001232.1:0-1703 GCF_016586125.1 Burkholderia sp. E168m23 | reverse complement strand
ACAATCAATGTCATACCCGGATTCAGATGTCCACCTTCCAGCCATTTAAAAATGTCCGGTTTCAAGGTTGGTTTTGCTGCGTTTTTTCCTCGTTTTAAGCATTACGCAGTGTCGAAGGTCCGCGCCTGAACGGGCAGGGCGCTTACGCTCGCTTCCTCAGCTTTTGCAGACCGACGGCCAGGTTTGTCCGCTGGCTTGGCGGTTTGCCGACGTTGCGTCAGATCCACGATTACATGCTCGACGTCGGCCTGCGTGATCTTGCGCTGCTTCTTCTTACCCGGCTCTGCCTCGTTTCGGTTGGTCCGCGTCGAGTCGCCACGATGCGTTCGAGACGGCGCTTTACCGATTCGGCGGTTATCGCGTTGCGCCTGAAGCGCTTGCGCGACCTGCAACACATGGCTCAAACGCTTGTGCTCGACGACGGCACCCTGATCTATTTCAGTCAAACGATCGTACTGCCGGCAGCGCAGCACGCGATCGTCAGCACGGAGCTCGATCCGTCCATCCGGGTACTCCCACACCTCGATCTGCCGGTCGATCAGCTTCCTGTTCTCCGGCGTGTCGTCCAGTAAGTACATCACCCGGTCATACTGTACCGTCAGCGACTTCGTCACTTTCCGCGGCTCACGCCATGTCAGCACCACGTCCAGACTCTCGTCGGGCCGCAGCGGCCGGTGTGCATTGAACTCGCTCTTCGGCGGCTTCGCGAAGCGTGTGTTGTAGGCGGCCATGAAGGAGGGCGCGTATGCGTTGGCGTCGGCCACCGTGTTAATTCCGCGCAATCGCATCTCCTTGACCAAGCGGTCCTGCAACGTCAGATGCGCGCGCTCGACGCGGCCCTTGGCCGAGCTGCTGTTCGCGCAGAACGTGTCGATGTTCAGCTCGTACATCGCGCGGCCGAACGGCGTCACACGGTTACCGGTCTTTCCTGGCTTCACGTTGCGGAATACGCTGGCCTTGTCGCTGTAGAACGCCCCAGGTTTGCCGTGCCGTTCGATGTATGCCCGTGTTGCCTCGAAGTAGCTGAACGTCGACTCCGTCTGCGTGAAGTGCAGCATCATCAGCCGGCTCGTCGCGTCGTCCACGTAGACCAGCAGCGTGCAGGCCGGCGCCCGTTCCTCGAACCATCGATGATCGCTGCCGTCGATCTGGATCAGTTCGCCCAGACAGGCCCGGCGCGCACGCGGCTGATAGACCTTCGGCGGTCGTTGCCGGCGTGGAATCCACAAGCCAGCCTCCGTCATTAGCTTCCTGACCGTTTCCTTGGCCAGCCGAATGCCGTGACACTCCCAGAGCTTCTCGCAGGCCAGTGTCGGCCCGAAATCGGCGTAGCGATCTCGGATGATCGACAGCGCACGATCGGCGGCTCCTGGATCCAGGCGACGGTTGCCGGGCTTCGCTCGGTGCCCCGACACCAGTCCCGCCGGCCCGTGCTCGCGCAGCCGGGCAACCAGTCGGCGAACCTGACGTGTCGTCAACTCCAGCCGTTCCGCTGCACGCCATGGCTTAAGCTTGCCGTCCGCTACATCCTGAATGACCTTGAATCGGTCCAGTTCGCGCATCGTCATCGTGATCCGCTCCGTTGCAGCCATCGCAGCCTCCGGCGCCGTCAAACCGGCAGCCGGACAGCTTACGCGGCCCGAAAGCGGACATTTCTATGTAGCCAAAAGCGGACATTTCAATCTAGCCACTACAATCAAAAA
>NZ_BCPP01001231.1:0-1707 GCF_016586125.1 Burkholderia sp. E168m23 | reverse complement strand
GTCGACGACGATCCGGCACGCGTCGTCGTTCGGCGTGTCGAGCCCGAGGTGGTAGCGCAACGAGCCCGCATACGGATCGCGATGCAGCCCGAGCGTCCCGCCCGGCGGCAACTGCGCGAACATCGCCGCCTTGATCGACGGAATCCGCGACAGGATCTCGACCGAGCGCGGACACAACGCCTGCGCGGACGGATGCGGCGCGTCGTACCACTTCAGGTAGAAACGCTTCCAGCCGTGGCGAAAGAACGAATTGAAGCCGATGTCGTTGTACTCGCCCGACGCCTTGATCCGGCTCGCATCGCGCAACGCGAGCGCTTCGCGGCGGAACGTGCGCCATTCGCGCTGCAGCTCCGCGAGCTCCGGAAAGTGCTCCGTGTCGAGAAACGGCGTGGTCGGCACCGACGAGAACGCATACGAAAAGCAGTTCAGCGGTGCGGTAAAGGTCGAGTGGTCGGAGAGTTGCCTGAACAACCGGTGCCGAACCTTGCCGCGCCGATGCGTGTACACGACACACGCAATGAACACGATCAACAGGACCCAGCGCATCGATATTTCCCCCATAGCTCTTTTGAAGAAATTCTAGAGACGGGGAAAATTTCTTGCTCTGACGGTGAGATCGCATGTGTGGGTCTCGCAACGGACGAGATGGCCAATCGATCCGTGCCAAAACGCCGAAAAGCCCGTATATACGGGCTTTTCGAGCAATCTGCATGCATGCGCGACAGGCTACCGACGCACGCGCCGGCAGCGATTATTCCGGAAACGGCAAATCAGTTTGTCCGTCTGCGCGCATATCGAACGTGTTGAGCGTCATCGCCACGAGCGCGTAATAGCCGAGCAGCGCGACGAGATTCACGACGGTCTCGTGGCCGAAGCGCGCCTGTGCACGCGCGAACGTCGCATCGCTCACGCGGCGCGTGTCGTACAGCTCGGTGGCGAACGCATGGATCAGCGCATCGTCGTCCGATTCGAATACGGGCGCGACGCCGCGGCGGATCGCGTCGGCCGTTGCGGCCGGCACGCCGGCCTCGAGCGCGATCGGATGATGGATGTGCCACTCGGCCTGCGAGCGCCAGCGCGCGGCCGTCACGAGAATCGCGAGCTCCGACAGGCGCAGCGGCAGCCCCGTGCGATAGCGGCAGAACGCGCCGAGCTTCTGCGCGTGCTGGGCCAGCTCGGGGCTCGCGATCCAGCCGAGGAACGGCCCGTTCAGGTTGCCGCGCGGGCCGCTGAGGATGTCGGCGAGCACGGCCTTCTGTTCGTCGGTGGCCGATGCGGGGTCGAAGGGAGGCAGTCTGTCTGTCATGGTGAGGATTCGATGAGATCGGGGTTCATGCGCCGGCCGACGCGAGCGCCGCGCCGATCGCGCCGGACAGCCGCTCGACGATCGTGTCGATCTGCTGCGCGGTGCACACGAACGGCGGCGCGACCAGGATGTGGTCGCCGTGCACGCCGTCGATCGTGCCACCCATCGGATACACCATCAACCCCCGCTGCATCGCTTCGCGCTTGACCGCCGCATGCAGCTTCAACGCGGGGTCGAAGGTCGCCTTGGTGTCGCGATCGCGCACGAGCTCGACGCCGACGAACAGCCCGCGGCCGCGCACGTCGCCGACATGCGGATGCGTGCCGTAATGCTCGCGCAACGACGCACGCAGTTGCTCGCCGCGCGCCTTCACGTTGTCAAGCAGCTTGTCTTCGGCGATC
>NZ_BCPP01001230.1:0-1706 GCF_016586125.1 Burkholderia sp. E168m23 | reverse complement strand
GCTGATCGATGCATTCAATGACGCGCTGACCCGGCTCGAGAATGGCTTTGCGGTGCAGCAGCAGTTTCTGGCCGACGCCGCGCACGAGTTGCAGACGCCGCTCACGCTGGTCAGAGGGCAGATCGAGCTGCAACCGGACATTAGCCAGAAGGCGCTTTTGCTTCGCGAGATCGATTTGATGGCGCGGCAGGTCAAGCAACTGCTGCATCTGGCTGAAGTCAGCGAAGCGCAGAACTTCAGTTTCGGGGATGTGAATGGTGCCGACGTCGCGCGGGACGTCGTGAGCTTGCTGGCCGGCAAGGCCGATGCGAAGCAGGTGACGCTTCATATCGAAGCGCGCGATTCCGCGTCGCCGATACGGGCGGATGGCGGGGCGCTTTTCATCCTGCTCAAGAACCTGCTCGAGAATGCGATCAATGCGTCGCCGTCGGGCGGGGTCGTGGTGCTGACTGTTCTTGATACGGCGATTCATGTCGAAGATGAAGGGCCGGGGATTCGGCGGGAACATCTTCCGCTGGTCTTCGATCGATACTGGCGGGCGCCGGATTCGCGGTATGACGGTGCGGGGCTCGGGCTGGCGATCTGCAAGGAGATTGCCGAGGCCCATCAATGGAAGCTGACGGTCGATGTGCTGGCGACGGGGACGCGGTTCAGTGTGTGGTTTTCGTCGGATATGACGGGATTCCGACCCTCATACTAGGCGCTCGGTGGAGGTGGGGCGGGCGGGGGCGCCTGTCCCGCCGAAGTGCTGCTTTTCACAGACTCCTTGTTCGCCGTCGATTTTTCGATATAATGAATCCACGTTCGGAATGTCGAACGTGAGAAATCAAGCATCCAGAGTCGGGTTTCCCGACGCCAACCTGCCCTCCCGGGCAAGGTGGACGCCCTCGAGGCGATGCGGCCGATTGACGGCAACGAAACGGGAGCAGCATGGCTGGCACCGGTTCGATAACCATTCATCCGGAGCAACCATGAGCCAAGTTTCCTCCGCTTCCCATCAGACGGTCTGTGAAGACTGGTCGCATTTTCTTCCCGGTTTCACTTTGACGCATACGGTTCATCTCGTTTCGAGACGGAATCCGGGCATCGTTTCGACCGCGGCGGCCGTGCTCGAAGGGGAAACGGCTACGGTCGATCGGTGGGCCATCACGCGCTGTGGCGACGTTCTCGAACAAAAAATCGTGCTCGGTGAAATGACGGAAGGGCAGGCGGTAAGGCTGCGTGAGCGGCTTGCGGCGGTGGAGGGGGTGCTACGGACGAGGGTGGAGCATCATTTCGTTCGGGGCCGATCAGCGGCGGCCTGACATGTGCAGGAGCGGTCGTCAGACGATGCGTTCGCGCAGTCGAAGTGTACCTTCGCAAATAAGCTTGTCCCTGAGCTCTGTTCGGCTCAGGGCATTCCTTGAGGTAGGCAACGTTTGAGTGAAGCTCGTAAGGTAACCGGTACCGCTGCCGTCAGTAGCCGGCTAAAGATCACGACGACAATCTCGGGGCAATACGGAACGATTGAAATTCACGGTTTCTAAGTGTATCCGATATGATCGCGATCACTACATCCGACGAGAGACGCCGTGGAACTGAATCTTGCATCACTCCAAAACCAACTTGCGTTAATTGACTTGATGTCTCGGCCATCTCGTGGTCAGGCATCTGGCATGCTTGAACAATTAGTGCTCAAGCATGAGAATATAAAAATTAAGATGTAT
>NZ_BCPP01001229.1:0-1708 GCF_016586125.1 Burkholderia sp. E168m23 | reverse complement strand
TGCGGATCAGCTCGGGCAGGCGATCCCAGATGCGCCGCGCCCGCAGTGCAAGCGGCAATTGCTCGACCGGCCGGCCCTGGCAGCGCACGCCGCCGTAGTTCACGCCGCTCGCCTGCGCGCCGCAGTCGCGCCGTTCGAACAGCCCGACGCGCAGCCCGCGTCGCGTGAGCGCAAGCGCGGCCGACGCGCCGACGAGGCCGCCGCCGACGATCGCGACGTCGTAATGCCGGATCTCACTCATCGCGCGCCTCGTCGGGAATCGCCGCGACGTCGTCGCCCGCGAGCGCGGCCGAGATCGGGAACGGCTTCACGGGTGGTTGCGCACGCAACCGGCCGACGTCGGCGAGCGGCTGACCGGTTTCGGCGGCCAGCACGAGCGCGGCCGCGTCGCCGCACATGCGGCCCTGGCAGCGGCCCATGCCGACGCGGGTCAGCGCCTTCAGCCGATTCAATTCGGTCGCCGCGCCTTCGCGCACGCAGCGGCGCAGCGTGCCCGCGTCGATCTCTTCGCAGCGGCACACGATCGTGTCGTCGGGGCAGCGGGCAGCCTGTTCGACCGGCGGCGCGAACGCGGCTTCGAGGCCCGCGCGGAATGCGCCGATGCGGGCGAGCGTGCGTTCGAGTGCCGCCGCGTCGGGTTGGCCGGACGGCGAGCGCGATGCGATGCCGGCATCGTCGAGCAGGGCGAGCGCCGCACGCCGGCCCGACGCTTCGGCCGCGTCGGCGCCCGCGATACCCGCGCCGTCGCCGGCGACGTAGAGGCCGCGCACCGACGTGCGCCCGGCCGCGTCGCGTTCGGGCAGCCACGCGCGGTTGAGCGGGTCGAAACCGAACCGGCAGCCGGCGAGATCGGCAAGCTGCGTTTCGGAACGCAGGCCGAAGCCGAGGCCGAGCGCATCGCAATCGAGCACGCGCGGCGGCGCGGGCTGCGCCGAGTCGCCGGCGGCGCGCCATGCGAGCCCCGTCACATGTTGATCGCCGAGCACGCGCTCGAGCGTGACGCCCGTTTCGATCGCGACGCCATGCGCGCGCAGCCAGCCGTGGTAGTAGAGCCCTTTCGCGAAGATCGACGGCATGCGCAGCAGCGCGGGCGCGGCGCCGGCCTGGCGGCGCAGCGGGCTCGTGTCGAGCACGGCCGCGACGTGTGCGCCCGCCTTCGCATACTGGTAGGCGACGAGGTAAAGCAGCGGCCCCGTGCCCGCGAACACGATGCGTCGGCCGATCGCGCAGCCCTGCGCCTTCAGCGCGACCTGCGCGCCGCCGAGCGTATAGACGCCCGCGAGCGTCCAGCCCGGCACGGGCAGCATGCGGTCGGTCGCGCCGCTCGCGACGATCAGGTGCGAGTACGGTACCGTCACTTCGCGGCCGTCCTGCAACGTGTCGACGCGGCTCGCGCCGCATGACCACGCAAGCGTGTTCGGCCGATAGTCGACGTGCGGCAGCAGCGCGGCCATCGTCCGGTGCACCGCGTCGGCCTTCGCGGCCTCGAAGCCGTACAGCGTGCGCTTGCCGCGCACGAACGCGGCGTTGGCCGGCGGTTGACGATAGATCTGTCCGCCCCAGCGCGCGTTCTCGTCGATCACGACCGGGCGCAGCCCGGCGTCGACCAGCGCCTCGGCCGCGCGCACGCCGGCCGGCCCCGCGCCAACGATCACCGGTTGCAGTGCGGCGCTCACGATGCGTCTCCGGTCGCGGCCGGCCGGGCGGT
>NZ_BCPP01001228.1:0-1708 GCF_016586125.1 Burkholderia sp. E168m23 | reverse complement strand
TCATGCTGCACGGCTGCAAGCAGACCGCCGAATCGTTCGCCGCGGGCACGCGCATCTGCCGTCTGGCCGAGCGCGCGGGGTTCGCCGTGCTGTTTCCCGAACAGGCCAAGACGACCCATGCGCACCGCTGCTGGCACTGGCATGGCGACGCGACCGAGTCCGAAGCCGCGGCCGTCGCGTCGCTGGTCGACGCCATCGTGCGGCGCCACGGCTTCGATCGCGACCGGATCTACGTGGCCGGCCTGTCCGCCGGCGCCGGGCTCGCCGCGGCGCTGGCGCTCCGGTATCCCGACCGTTTCGCGGCCGTCGGCCTGCACTCCGGCCCGGCCATCGCGCCGCCGTCGTCGACGATGGCCGCGATGAGCCTGATGCGTCGCGGGCTCCGCGACGATCCGGTCGCCGCGCTCGACGCGTGCGCCGACGTCGCGTCCTATCCCGGCATGCCGGCCCTCGTCATCCATGGCGCGCTCGATACGGTCGTGACCGACCGGAACGCGACGCAGCTCGGCATCGCGTTCGCGCGGCTCAACCGGCTCGTCGACGAACACGGGGCGATCCGCATCGGCGAGCAACGCAGCTACGCGCAGGACGATGCGGACTACATCGATTATCTGAAGGGCGGCCGGCTGGTCGTCAGGGTGTGCATCGTCCGCCGGCTGCCGCATGCGTGGAGCGGCGGAGACCCGAGCGAGCCGTTCCATTCCGCCAAGGGGCCGGACGCGACCGCGATGTTCTGGCATTTCTTTCGTCGTCAGCGCCGCAAGCGATTGGCGTGACGCACGACGCTCGCAGCGGCCGCTCGCGAGCGTCCGCCGTCATGACGTCATGCCCGCTGCTCCAGCGCTGCCGCGCTCGCGCGGTCGCCGGCACGCCGAACCGGCAACCGTATCCGGAAGGTCGTGCCGCGCCCCGGCTCGCTGGTCACGTCGATGGTGCCGCGATGACGCTCGACGATGCCGTGCGATACCGACAGCCCGAGCCCCGTGCCCTGCCCGACCGGTTTCGTCGTGAAGAACGGATCGAAGATCCGCCGGACGACGTCGGGCGTCATGCCGGCGCCGGTATCGCTGATCGCGATCGACACCTGATCGCCGTCGCTCGACGTACGGATCGTGATCACGCCGCGCTCCGGAATCGCCTGCGCCGCGTTGACCAGCAGGTTCATGAAGACCTGGTTCAATTGCGACGGCAGGCATTCGACGTGCGGGACGTCGCCGTAATCGCGCACGATGTCGGCCTTGTACTTGAGCTCGTTGTGGACGACGTTGAGCGTGCTCTCGAGGCCCGCATGCAGATCGACCACGCTCCATTCGTCGCTGGCCGGGCGGGAAAAATCGCGCAGGTCCTGCACGATGCGCCGCACGCGCAGCGCGCCGTCGATCGACTCGTCGATCAGCATCGCGATCTCGTCGCGGACGTAGTCGAGATCCACCGCGCGGTGCACGGCCGTCAACGCGTCGCGGGTGGCCGGATCGAGCTGCGGCAGCGCGGCTTCATGCGCGGCGACCACGTCGAGCAGGCTGCGCACCCACGTCTTCAACGTATTGAGGTTCGCGCTGACGAAGCCGATCGGATTGTTGATCTCGTGCGCGACGCCGGCGGCGAGCTGGCCGATCGACGCGAGTTTTTCCGACTGCAGCAACTGCTCGTGGGTTTCCTCGAGCGCATGCAGCAGGCGCCGCTGTTCGTCCTTCTCCTGTTCGAGCAG
>NZ_BCPP01001227.1:0-1709 GCF_016586125.1 Burkholderia sp. E168m23 | reverse complement strand
GGCGAGCGAATCGGGCGGATTGTCGATCACGCGGTCGTCCGGCGCGAGGCCGGTCGCGATCTGTACGTGCGTGCCGAGATCGGTCGCGATCGTCACAGGCTTGAAGATCGCGCGATCGTCCTTGCCGACCACGGCGACCTGCAGGCCGGCCTGCCGGAAGATCAACGAGCTGGCCGGAATCGTCAGCGCGTGGGTGCTGCCGGCCGGCAGCGCGAAATGCACCTCGGTGTATTCGCCGGGAATCAGCTTGCCTGCGGAGTTGTCGACCATCAACTGCACGAGCAGCGTGCCGGTCGAGTCGGCGATCGAGTCGTCGGTGTCGGCGAGCGTCGCACGGAAGGTCTCGCCCGGATGCTCCGGCACGGTCAGCGTGGCCGTCATGCCGGGCCGGATCGCGGCGGCCTCGTTCTGCGGCACGCTCACGTAGACGCGCATCCGGTGGACGTCGGACACCGCAAACAATTCCGGGCCGGCGCCGCCGCCGGCCGAGATCAACTGGCCGATGTCGGTCTTGCGCGCGGTGACGACGCCGTCGAACGGCGCGACGATGCGCTTGAACGCCTCGAGCGCGTCGAGGCGTCGCACGTTGGCCTCGTTGGCCGCGACGATCGCCTGCTTGGCCGCGAGGTCGCTGGTCTTCTCGTCGGTTTCCTGCTGCGACACCGAATCCTGCGCGAGCATCCGGGTCCAGCGCGCGGCCGTGGACGCGGCGAGCTTCTCGTTGGCGAGCGAGCTCTGCAGGTCGGCGCGCGCCTGCTGCAGTTGCTGGTCGAGCTCGGGCGTATCGATCAGCCCGAGCAGTTGCCCCGACTTCACGTGCGCGCCGATGTCGGTGTACCACGCATGCAGGTAGCCCGACACCTGCGCGTGGATCGGCGCGCTCTCGAATGCGGACAGGTGGCCGGGCAGCACGAGCGTCGCGCCGTCGCCGCCGGTCGACGGCGTGTACGCGACCACGGTCGGCACCGCTTGTTCGGCGGACCAGGTCGCCATTTCCTGTTTCGCGTGCGCGCGGCCGACGATGCCGGTCGCCACGATGCCGACCGCGATCAGCGCGGTGATCGTGGCGACGAGCTTGAGGTTGGGCAGCCGTTTCGGCGACTTAATATCGATCTCAGTGGACATGGGAAGCTCCGGACGCGGAAGGGGAGGAAGCGCGGGACGCGTCGTGCTTGAGCGCATCGCGCCGGTGCACGAGGCTGAATACGACAGGAACGAAGAACAGCGTCGCGATCGTCGCGCATGCGAGGCCGCCGATCACGGCGCGGCCGAGCGGCGCGTTCTGCTCGCCGCCGTCGCCGAGGCCGAGCGCCATCGGCGCCATGCCGATGATCATCGCGAGCGCGGTCATCAGCACCGGGCGGAACCGCGTGAAACCGGCTTCGAGCGCGGAGGCCAGCGCGTTGCCGGTTTCGGCCAAACGCTCGCGCGCGAAACTGACGACGAGGATCGAGTTGGCGGTGGCCACGCCCATGCACAGGATCGCGCCGGTCAGCGCCGGCACCGACAGCGGCGTATGCGTGGTGAACAGCATCCAGACGATACCGGCCAGCGCCGCCGGCAGTGCCGAGACGATCACGAATGCGTCGGCCCACGAGTGGAAGTTCACGACGATCAGCAGGTAGATCAGCACGATTGCGCCGACCAGGCCGAGCAGCAGGCCGGCGAACGCGCCGTTCATGGTCTGCACCTGGCCGCGCAGCGTGACC
>NZ_BCPP01001226.1:0-1711 GCF_016586125.1 Burkholderia sp. E168m23 | reverse complement strand
TCGTCATCGAACGCGACTTGTCGCGTCCGCCGCGCACCTGCTGGCGAATCGACAGTTCTTCCAGTTGCGCGATGTCGACGGCGGAGAATGCATCGGGCCGGGCCTTCGCTTCGTCGAGCGCCTTGACCGCGCCGCCGCTGGCCGCGAGGCCGAACACGTCGTTGCGCACCGTCGCGACGTCGGCGGTGCGAAGATTCGGCGCCTGCGCATTCGGCGCCTCGACGTCGGGTCCTTGCGATCGCTGGATCGCCTCGCCGGGGAGCTGCGCGCCCGGTGACTGTGAACCCGGTTGCCGGGACGACGGCGGCTCGACGCCAGGCGGCTGGGCCGCGGGCGTGGGCGAGTTCGGCATCGGCGTGCCGGATGCCTGCGCGACGAGCGTCGGCGTAGCCGGCGGTGCGGGGGGCGCGGTTTGGGCGAGTTGTTGAGGTGCATCCGACGTTGGCACGCGTGGTGCCGGCGCATCCGGCGGCACCGTGTCGAATGCCTGCACAAGCAGCATCGGCGCATTCGGCGCGTGCGCGGCCGGCGCAGGTGCATTCGACGCGGTTGCGTCCGGCACCGGAGCACCCGGCTGCGCTGCATCCGGGTCCACGACGACGGTGGTCGGCATCGCGGGGCTCGCCTGTGCGATCTGCATCGACGCATCCGAGGCCCGTGCGATCGGCGTCGGCGCATGAGGGGGCTGCGTGCCCGAACCTTGGGCGGCCTGCGTCGACGCGCCCGTCGGCTGCAGGTCGGGCGGCAGCGCATCCGGCGCACCATGGGAGCCGGAGATTGCACTCGCGTCGCGCGGCTTCGCGTCGCCTTCGGCGGCAAGGCACGGGCCGGACGCGACGAGCAGGCACAGCAACGGCGCATGCAGGAGGACCCGCCGGTTCGGCGGAACGACGGTGGTGCATTGTTGTTGACGATTGTTAGCCACGATGTCTCCTCACTTTGAAACGATCACATCGGTTGCACGCCCGACGGCGTGCTTCGCCGGCTATCGCGTCGCCGGGCGGCGAGGCCCGGCGGCATCCGGTCGGTTCACAGGCGGTTGCGGACCGCTTGTCCGAGCAACGCGCGCGATTCGCTGTTCGTCGGATCGATGGCGAGTGCACGGCTCGCGTTCTGCTCCACACAGCTCCATTCGTCGATCCGTGCGCACCAGCGCGCCCTGGCCAGAGCGCGGGCACCTTCCACTTCGTCGTGCGTGACGCTGGTGGCCTCCATGTGCGCCGTGCCGGCGATATACGACTGAGGTTGCAGTCTCGGCCCGGGGTCGGGATGTTTTCTCGTGCGCGCCAGCGCCTGCGAACGTGACGTCCGGTGCGCATCGCCCGGACGCGTCGTGCGGCTGCCGGTCGACGCGGCGTGCGGGGCGGCCGCGAGCCGGGTCGGCGGCACGTGTGCGGGGCGCGGGTGTTGCGTGGCCGAACCTGTCGCCGCTTGCGGCGGTACGGCCGGCACGGCCGGTTCGGCCGCGGCCGACAGGGCCGGCGTGGCCGACGCCGAAGGCGTCACCGGCCCGGCCTGCGCGACCGTCGACGTCGAGCCGGCGGGCGCGACGGGCGCCTCGGTGCCGGACGCGCCGCCGGTCGCCGCCACGATGAGCTTGCGGTAGTTGCCAACGGCGGTTCCGATCACGCCGGCGATATCGTGCGTCACGCTCGCATGGCCGATCCTCGCGTCTCGCTCGACGTACGCGAAGGCACCGAAGATCGCGGCA
>NZ_BCPP01001225.1:0-1713 GCF_016586125.1 Burkholderia sp. E168m23 | reverse complement strand
ATCGCCGGGCGCCGGCAACCGCCGCGCGGCGAGCGCCTCCGCGCGATCGCGCAATGCATCCGTATCGATCGGCGCGAACGCCGCGCGCAACGCCTGCTTCGGCACGTCGTGTCGCGACGCGCCATCGTTCATGCGCACCAGTTCGCCGAACAGCGCGCCGGCCGTCGTGCCACGCAACGCGGGCGGCACCGGCGCGTCGAGCGGGCGCACGCGGCAGGCCGGATCGCATAGCACGGCCGTCACGGCCGCCGCGCGGCTCGCGACCCACAGGCCGAGCGTGGCGTCGAACGCGAGCGGCGGCCCGTCGACGAGCGCGGCGTAATAGGGATAGGGATCGCGGTGCGTGACCGCGGCAATGGGATCGGTCGGGTTCATGCGCTCAGTATCGGCGCAGTGCGCCGCCGCATGTTTCGGGATTGCGTGAAATGTCGCTGCGCGGACGCCGCGCGTCGCGGCATCGCGGCGGCCAGCCGGCCGGCGTCAGGCCGCCGATCGATAGCGGTGCGACTGCATGCGCAACCGGACCCGCCCGGCCGAAATCGCGCGCGGCTCGGGCACTACCGTGTCGTGATGGAACATTTCCTGCCGGAACTCGCCGCTTTCGTCGAACCACTGGCAGATCAGCCAGTCGTCGTCGTCGAACACGACCGGCCCGGCATACGTGACGGTCATGCGCGGCCCGCCCGTTTTCAGCGTCACGACATCGCCCACGCGAAACCTGACGCGGTGATTTTCTCGGATCGTCATCGCTCTCTCAGCTTTTTATATATTGAATATATTGATATTCCCGGCGGCCCACTTACCGGTCATTGGAACGTGCCGAAGATTATCAATCAAAAAATCATCCGGCAACTCCCGCGCACGGAAACGCTCTGAACGAGAACCTGCAACAATGCGCGATATCGTCACGCATGACGGCCCGCCGGGCGTCAGATCTGGCGCGGCTGGCGCGCCGGCGGTAGCAGAACGGACGGAAATGCGGAGAATAGACGATGATTTTCGCGCCGTCATCGACGATTATTCGGACGCGAAATCGATTGATTATTGTCAATCAATGTTTCGGTGGAAACGATTTCTGATTTTATTAGAGATCATTCGTCTGACAAAATCGGCGAATTATCCGGCGCGGCAAACCAGCGGTTGATATCGCTTCCCGGCACGGCTGCCCGGGTAAAGGTGAACGTGCCGTCGCGCCGCATCTCCGTCGCCGCGCGCAGGAACGCGCCGAGCGCGGCCCGCGCCAGCGCGCCGCCGACGCTGACGCGCTTCACGCCGAGCGCCGCCAGCTCGTCGAGGCTCAGCAACCCGCCCTGCAGGCCCATGACGACATTGACGGGCGCGCCGACCGCCCGCGTCACCGCCGCGATCTCGTCGGCGTCGGTGATGCCGGGCGCGTACAGCACGTCGGCGCCGGCGTCGCGATAGGCGACGAGCCGCGCGATCGTGTCGTCGAGATCGCGGCGGCCGTGCAGGTAGTTTTCGCAGCGGGCGGTCAGCGTGAACGGAAACGGCAGCGCGCGCGCCGCGTCGACGGCCGCCGCGATGCGCTCGACCGACGCGTCGCGCGCATAGATCGGCGTATCGGCGCGGCCCGTCGCATCCTCGATCGAGCCGCCGACCGCGCCCGCCTCGGCCGCCAGCCGGATCGTCTCGGCCACCGTGTCGGGCGCGTCGCCGAAACCGTTCTCGAGATCGGCGCTCACCGGCAGGCCG
>NZ_BCPP01001224.1:0-1718 GCF_016586125.1 Burkholderia sp. E168m23 | reverse complement strand
GGCGGTCGGCGCCGACCCGGCCACGCTGGCCGGCAGCGCGCAGGTGTCGGTCGCGCATCACGCGCTGGCCGTGCCCGCGCAGGCGGGCAAGCTGGACGCGGCGAACGGCCGGTACGTGCTCGGCCTGCTCGACGCGGCGATCGACGGCGCGCTGGCGGGCCGGTACGACGCGATCGTCACCGCACCGCTGCAGAAAAGCACGATCAACGATGCGGGCGTGCCGTTCACCGGCCATACCGAATACCTGGCCGAGCGCACGCATACGCCGCGCGTCGTGATGATGCTGGCCGGCACCGGCCACCGGCCGCTGCGTGTCGCCCTCGCGACCACGCACCTGCCGCTGAAGGACGTATCGGCCGCGCTGACGATCGACGGGCTCGTCGAGACGCTCGCGATCATCGATCGTGACCTGCGGCGCGACTTCGGTCTCGCCGCACCGCGCATCCTCGTGACGGGCCTGAACCCGCACGCGGGCGAGAACGGTTATCTCGGCCGCGAGGAGATCGACGTGATCTCGCCGGCACTGGCCCGCGCGAACGCGCAACACATCGACGCGCGCGGCCCGTATCCGGCCGACACGCTGTTCCAGCCGCGCCATCTGGCCGATGCCGATTGCGTACTCGCGATGTTCCATGACCAGGGTCTGCCCGTGCTGAAGTACGCGACGTTCGGCGAGGGCATCAACGTGACGCTCGGGCTGCCGATCATCCGCACGTCGGTCGATCACGGCACCGCACTCGATCTGGCCGGCACGGGCCGCGCGGATCCGGGCAGCATGATCGCCGCGCTCGATACGGCCGTCACGATGGCGCGCCATCGCCGCGCAGCCTGACGCTGCCGGTTTACCCCATTCGTCGTATTTTTCGTTTCATTCAGTCGATGTCGAACAGCAGACAGCACCAAGGCCATTTCGCGCGCAAGCGCTTCGGGCAGAACTTCCTCGTCGATCACGGCGTGATCGACTCGATCGTCGCGACGATCGGCCCCGCGCGCGGCCAGCGGATGGTCGAGATCGGCCCGGGGCTCGGCGCGCTGACCGGGCCGCTGATCGAGCGTCTCGCGACGCCCGAGTCGCCGCTGCACGCGGTCGAACTCGACCGCGACCTGATCGGGCGCCTGCAGCAACGCTTCGGCGCGCTGCTGGAGCTGCACGCGGGCGACGCGCTCGCGTTCGACTTCCGGTCGCTCGCGGCGCCCGGCGACAAGCCGTCGCTGCGGATCGTCGGCAATCTGCCGTACAACATTTCCAGCCCGCTGCTGTTTCACCTGATGACGTTCGCCGATGCGGTCATCGACCAGCATTTCATGCTGCAGAACGAAGTCGTCGAGCGGATGGTCGCGGAGCCGGGCACGAAGGCGTTTTCGCGGCTGTCCGTGATGCTGCAGTACCGCTACGTGATGGAAAAGATGCTCGACGTGCCGCCGGAATCGTTCCAGCCGCCGCCGAAGGTCGATTCGGCGATCGTCCGGATGATTCCGTACGAGCCGCACGAACTGCCGGACGTCGATCCGGTACTGCTCGGCGAAATCGTCACGGCCGCGTTCTCGCAGCGTCGCAAGATGCTGCGCAATACGCTCGGCGACTACCGCGAGACGATCGATTTCGATGCGCTCGGCTTCGATCTCGCGCGCCGGGCGGAGGACGTGAGCGTGGCCGAATACGTCGGCGTCGCGCAGGCGCTGGCGGCGCTGCGCAAGGCCGGATGACGGACGCGCGT
>NZ_BCPP01001223.1:0-1720 GCF_016586125.1 Burkholderia sp. E168m23 | reverse complement strand
AGTACCGGTGGTTACCGTTCCATTTGCTTTCGGATTGCGATAATCGAAATGAAAGGCGCGATTGATTAATGCGTGACCGTATAAGTCGTAAGCGCTTTCCGCATGTGATACAGCGGCGGATAGCTTCGGGTGATTCTTCTGTGGGGAAAAGGCGCCGCAAGCGATCTCGATCTTCGCGCGGGCGAACCGGCTCAGGCGGGCGCCGGTTGAACGGGTTTTTCGGGCCGGTAGCCAACTGCGTGACATCGGCCCCCGAATTGCGTTCGAACGAACGTCAGTCGTGGACGAAACTCAGCATTCGATCGGGCGCTGCATTAGATAGAATTTCATGTCGTCGCGGCCATGCAGCGAAATCGGAATCGGATCGCGATTAAAGCCGAGCATTTCATAGAACTGGTAGGCCGACTCGCGTGCCGTGCACCACAGCAGCGTGCCGCGCTGTTCGCGCACGTGGCGAATGGACAGATTGACCAGCAGACGGCCGAACCCCAGACCGCGGACCGACGGATGGACGGCCATGCCGCGCAGGCGCCAGGCTTCCGCGTTCGGCACGCCGGATTGTCCTTCTTTACATACGGATGCCACGGCGACAATAGTGTCGTTGTCACGAACGGCAAAATGCAGGGTGGTTGGCGCGTGATCTCCGTGTAAAGCGCTTCCCTCTTCATCTCCCGCCATCAGGATCGCGGCCCTGAGGGGATAGGTTTCTTCCGCACGGACGGCACAGATGGTAAAGCGCACACCTTGTGAAGTCATATAATTATCGGCTCTCTTCGTGACGCAGATTTTCTTCCAGTTTTCTTTCGGTATACCCACTCGCAAAATTAGCAGTTGCCGTGCGTTACCAGTAAGGGTAATTTCCTATCCGTCACTTCTTTTACAATCATACGCTAACTGCGATCACAGATGACGTCGAAAGTCTCGACAGATGCAGAGCTTGCCTACGAGGAGATCCGAGCGAGGATCTTTGACGGCCGCTTTGCGCCCGGGCAGAAAGTATCCCACCGGGGCCTGTCCGACGAACTCGGCTTCGGCCAAATGCCCGTGCGCAGCGCATTGCATTTGCTCGAATCCGAAGGGTTGGTCGTCGTCATCGAAAAGAGTGGCACCTATGTTGCGTCGCCGACTACCAGCGATCTCCGCGAAATTTTCGAAATGCGGCTGGCCCTGGAGAGTACCGCGGCGTTTCTTGCAGCGAGGTCGGGCGTGACGGCAGGCCTTCGCGACGCGGCAGCAAAAATGCAGGAACTGCTTGACCGGGACGTCGCGGACATCATGCTCGAGCAACGTATCGGCTGGGTGTTTCATCAGGAGTTGTTCGCCGCCGCACGGAACGTGCGTATCTCATCGGCGTATGGTCTATTGCGAGCCCAGACCCTGGCCCTGAACGAACTCCCGCGTGGCGACGCTGAAACCGTTCGGCGCGGCACGATCGAACACCTGCACATCTTTCACGCAATCGAAGCGAACGACGGCGAGCTGGCGCGTCAGCATATGTGGAATCACATCGTTGACGGTACGCCGGCACGGATCAAACTGCTAAAGGCACGGCATGAACACGAAAAATAAAGGGCTTTCCCTCCCGATGCAAATGCTTGGCGGGCTTGTCCTGGGCGCCGCTTGCGGCGTATTTGCTCCAGGCTTTGCCGCGAAGCTGGGCTTTCTGAGCGCGATGTTCGGCCACGCGATCAAGATGGTCGTCATGCCGCTGATTTTCCTG
>NZ_BCPP01001222.1:0-1720 GCF_016586125.1 Burkholderia sp. E168m23 | reverse complement strand
TCGCCATGGAAACGTCGCCCGACCAAGCAAACGATCTGCTGTTCAACCAGTCGCTGGAAAAAGGGCTCAACGTGCTGCGCGCGTTCAGCGCGAAGCGGCGCACGATGACGCTGGCGGAAGTGGCCGACGCGGCGGGCATGACGAAAAGCTCCGCGCAGCGGATGGTCTATACGCTCGAGAAGCTCGGCTACATCCGCAAGCATCCGGTCACGCGGCGTTATCAGCTCACGCCGCACGTGATGCGGATCGGCTTCAACTATCTCGCGGCCGATACGTTGATCGACGTCGCGAATCCGTTCCTGTCCGAGCTGACGAACCTGACCGGCGAAACCACCAACCTCACCGAGCCGGACGAGGACGAAATGGTGTACGTCGCGCGTTTCGTGTCGACGAAGTTCGTGCCGATCCACATGCCGATCGGCAGCCGTATCCCGATGTACTGCACCGGCAGCGGCCGCGCATTCCTGAGCGCGTTGCCGCCGGATCACGCACGCGCACGGCTCGACGGCATGGTGCGTACGCCGCACACGCCGCGCACGGTCACGGCGCTGGACGATCTCGTCGCGTTGCTCGATGGCGCGCGGCGCGAAGGCTACGCGACCAACCAGGAAGAACTGTTCATCGGCGACATGTCGATTGCCGCGCCCGTGCTCGGCAGTCAGGGGCAGCCGGTCGCGGCCGTGCACGTGGTCGCGCCGACGAGCCGCTGGACGTTCGACGACGCGCGCCGCAAGCTCGCGCCGGCGGTGATCGACTGCGCGCGCGGGATCAGCAATTCGATCCGGACGCTTGAATAGCGTCGACGAAACGGCATACGGCGCGCCGTTGCATCGCGCAACGGCGTTCGATCGCTACTGCGGCTTGGGCGGATGCTCGGTTCGATAGGTACGGTTCGGACGCGATACGAGCTGCTTCGCTGCAGCGTCCAGTTCCTTGCCGTGATACAGGTCGATGCACTTCAGGAAGTCGAACTTCACATCCGCGACTTCCGATTCGACAACCGGATTCCGATAGTCGCGAGCCAGATACTTCGCGACCAGCGCATGAATGACGTCCGGCGCACGTTCCATGTCGTAGTAGGTCCAGTCGCGCAACGCGCTGATGCTGCTGCCGATGTCCTTGCTCGCGCCGGGCGCCTGCTTGTATGCGGCAGCCAGGCACTCCGCGAACGCCATGTCCTTGAAGTTCTGGAGGTAAGTTCGTGAGCCGGCCTCGGGCGATGTTTGTGCGACGTCCTTCGCCACGACCATCGTCGGTTGAAACGCGATGCACGCCAACGCGGCAGCGATCCGGACTCCCCTCATGACAGGCTCCAAAAATTTGCGCGATCGGTACGATACCGCGCGCCCGGTTCGTTGAAGTAACAATGGTCGTAGCACGTCCGCCCGTTAAACAGCGTGGCGTGGCCCTGTGCATCGCTCCACCCCGACACCTCGAACAGGAGGACGCCCTGCCGACCCGCAAGTGGCCCTCCGTTCGACGGCGGGTATTTGACGCCCTCAGCCTTCCCCCAGCGTTGCTCGAGAAAACGAATCAAATCCCTGACACGGAAAAAGTATTGCCGATTGTCTCTGCCCGATACCGTTTGCTCGGGGATTCGCGGTATCACCATGCCAGCTTCACCCAGGATATAACTCATCCTCACCGCGCAAGTATTGCTCCATCGCTCTGTCGGATTCGGATTGTTGACGTTCTTCTCGACGTATCCACCTATCACTTT
>NZ_BCPP01001221.1:0-1723 GCF_016586125.1 Burkholderia sp. E168m23 | reverse complement strand
AAACGGCCGGCCGCCGGCCTTGAGCGGCCCGACCGACCGAAGCGGCCTCGGGCCTGTTCACGCCGACAACGGGCTTGCGCTGACCCTAGCCGGCCGCCGCCCGCTGCAGCGCGCCGAGATCGAGCTTCTTCATCGTCATCACCTGCGCCATCACGCGCTCGGCGCGGGCCGGGTCGCCGGTCATCAGCTCGGCCATCTGCACGGGCACGACCTGCCACGACACGCCGAAGCGGTCGCGCAGCCAGCCGCATTGCTGCGCGCGCTCGTCGCCGCCTTCGGACAGGCGCGCCCAGTAATGGTCGATCTCGGCCTGGTCGCGGCAGTTGACGACGAACGACACGGCCGGCGTCATCTGGAACACGGGGCCGCCGTTCAGCGCGACGAACGCCTGCCCGTCGAGCTCGAACGCCACGGTCATCACCGCGCCCTCGGCGTTGCCGGACGCGTGCGCGCCGGCCTTGCCGTAGCGCGCGACGTGCACGATGCGCGCGTTGTCGAACACCGATACGTAGAAACCGGCCGCCGCCTCGGCGTCGCGGTCGAACCACAGGAACGGCGTGATGCGCTGGATACGCGGGTTCATGGCGCTGTCTCCTCGATGTCGTGCCGGCACCGGTGCCGGTCTTACATCGTAGACGCTACGCCGGCGCCCGGCAGCGCGCCGGTCCGTAGCCTCAAGGCCGCCGGGCCGAAAAAAAGGGGGCGATCGCTCGCCCCCCTCGTTCCTGCGTCCGGCCGTGCCGCGTCAGAACGCGACGAACGGCTGCGGGCCGCCGCTCGCGGTCTTGTCCATCCCGAAGTAGATCGTCTTGCCGTAGAAGTGCGGCATGCCGATGTCGAGCCAGCTGGACGAGCCGAACGGGCCCGCGATGTCGTTGAACGCGAACGTGGACGAGTTCGAGAACAGCGCATCGGCGTTGGCGACCGGCATCGACACGGTGCCCGACGCGCCGTTCTGCCCGCTCAACGTGGCCGAATAGGTGGTCGTCGCCGACGGGCAGTAGAACTCCGTATTCCGCGTGCACGGTTGCGACGTCGACGTCGAATCGTTGAAGAAATACGCGTTCGAGCCGGTATCGAAGAACGCGGTCACGCTGCGCCCCTGGAACGTCGCACTGACGTCGCCGGTCGTGGTCGACCTCATCACCGTCTTGCCGTCCAGGTTCGGCAGGCCGAACGTCAGCGTGCCGGTCGCGCTTGCCTGCCCGTTGTCGGAGATGGCCGGCATCTGCACGCTCACCCCGTCGTTGTTCGCGAACCGATGCACCGGATTCGCCACCTGCTGCGCCAGCGGCACGAGCGCGACCGTGCAGCGCGCGTTGTCGCCGTTCGGGCACGCGTAGTAGTTGTTGCTCGTCGACGTCGACGTGGCGCAGGTCGTGCCGCAGTCGTACGGCGCCGGCCCGATGCCGAGGATGCCGTTCGCGCCGAGCGCGCCGGTCGAGTTGGCCGACGCGCCGCCGTTCGTGCATGAACTCGGTACGTTGGTCGTGCCGAGGTCGCCGATGATCTGCACGGGCAGCGAGCTCGCCTGCTCGGTGCCGATCGACAGGTCGACGGTGCGCACCGAGCCCCACGTGTAGCTCGACACGAACTTGCCGCATTCGGCGACCGGCGCGCCACCGCTCGTCACCTGCGGCAGGCTGTCGTGCACGCCCGCCACCGCGCTGCCGACGAGCCGCAGCCCGTAGGACGCGGTATCGACGAGCACGTTGTTGACGAT
>NZ_BCPP01001220.1:0-1728 GCF_016586125.1 Burkholderia sp. E168m23 | reverse complement strand
CGGCGGCGACGTGGGCGGGAAGCGGAAGGCGGCCGTCATGCGTCGTCGTCCCCGAGGTCGAGATCGTGGCGCACCGTGTAGCGGACCAGTGCGGCTTCGTGCGGGAGCCCCATCTTCTCGAGGATGCGCGTCTTGTACGTGCTGACCGTCTTCGCGCTCAGCGCGAGTTCGGACGCGATCCGCGTGACGGTCTGACCCGCGACGATGCGGCGCATCACGTCGAACTCGCGCGCCGACAGCCGTTCGTGCGGCAGCGCCTGAGCCGGCGCGCGCAGCGTGTGAGCGAGGCTTTCGGCCGCGGACGGGCTCACGTAGACGCCGCCTGCCGCCACCTTGCCGACGGCTTCGACGAGTTCGGCCGTCGCACTGTCCTTCGTCAGGTAGCCGGTGGCGCCGGCCTTGAACGCGCGTGCCGCGTACTGGGTTTCCGCGTGCATCGTCAGCACCAGCGTGCGCAGCGACGGCGCCTGGCGCTTGACCAGCCGGATCAGCTCGATGCCGGTCGGCGCGGGCATCGACAGGTCGAGCAGCAGCACGTCGGCGGCCGCGCGCTCGGCCAGCGCGAGCGTGCCCGAGCCGTCGCTCGCCTCGCCGACGATCTCGAAACCGCCGGCCCGCTCCAGGATGTGACGCAGTCCGTCCCGCATGACTGCGTGATCGTCAGCCAGAATTACCCTGATCATCTTCCAGCGATCCTCTTCGGGATGACGCCGCGCGTTGCTGTCCGGGTGTCGCCGCGGCCGTTCTTCTGATCAATATATGCCCCCGATCCCGAAAAAGGTACTCGTTCGCGAAATTTTCGGGAGGGTTGAGTGCGGAATGTGCGCTGAAACGAAATAATTCGCGGGAAAGGGTATGGCGCGGCGCGCATGTGGATCAGGGTATTCCCGGGCGACCGTTGCGGCCGCCGCGAGCCGGTGCGGCCTCGCCGGAACCGCGCCACGAACCGTTCCGATTCGGGACTAAACTGGTGCCCGATGCCACCACTCGAACCAGGAGCCCTGCAATGATCGACCTTGCCGATATCCTGCCGTCCGCACTGCCCGCCGCGGTCGCCTGGGCCGAAGCGGAGGCCGCGCGCGGGCTCGCGCAGGGCGCGCCGCTGACGCCGGCGCAAGCCGACGACGCGCGCACGGTGGGCGTCGCGCAGCCGGACCGGATTCGCGTGATGGCGGTCGACCGCATGCCGTTTCCCGACACGCCGACGTTGGCCGCGATCGCCCGCGACTCCGGGCTGCTGGCGCCCGGGACGATCGGCCTCACGCTCGGTCATGCGGTGTACGTGCTGCGCGGGCACGACACGCGCCGCTTGCTGACCCACGAATTCAGGCATGTCCATCAATACGAGGCTGCCGGCTCGATCGGCGCGTTTCTTGCGCGCTATCTACGGGAGATCGCGACGGTCGGCTATCACGACGCGCCGCTCGAAGCCGACGCGCGGCAGCACGAGTTCGACTGACCCCGCCTGCTGACCTTCGACGCCGGCGCGAGCGCGCGCATGTTGCGATGAACGTATCCAATGCCCTTGCCGGCCCGGTAGTCGCGCACCGGGCCGCACCGTCCGGGAGGGTGCAATGAGCGACACGATCCATGCGTGGATCGGCGCGATCGGCGCGCATCCGCTGCTCGTGCTGGCGATCGTGTTCGTGGCCGCGTGCGCCGAGGCGATCGCGCTGGTCGGCACGATCGTGCCGGCCGGCGCCGTGATGTTCGCGGCCGGCGCGCTGA
>NZ_BCPP01001219.1:0-1728 GCF_016586125.1 Burkholderia sp. E168m23 | reverse complement strand
CGATCGGCGTACGTCTTCCGATCGACCGGCTCGCCGCGATGACGATACACGTCCGCGCCGCACGGGCACTGATGAAGGCAAGCGCCCGTCCTATCGCGACAACGCATCCGGCGACGGCGCGAAGCGCAGTTTTGGCGATCGCCGCACGTCGTCCGATCGTCCGCCGCGCCGTGATGACGATGCACGTCCGCGTCGCGCAGGCGCCGACGAAGGCAAGCGCCCGTCCTATCGCGACAACGCATCCGGCGAAGGCGCAAAGCGCAGCTTCGGCGATCGCCGCACGTCGTCCGATCGTCCGCCGCGCCGCAGTCGACGACGATGCACGTCCGCGCCGTGCAGCAGGTGGCGACGACAGCAAGCGCCCGTCCTACCGCGACAAGTCCGCCGGCGACGGCGCGAAGCGCAGCTTCGGCGACCGTCCGGCCCGCCCCACGCGCGACGGCGAGCGCCGTTCGTTCGGCGCGGTGAAGACCGCGCAACCCGTCAAGCGCGCGGCGGCCGACGTCGACTACGGCGACGAAACGGGACTGATGCGCCTGTCGAAGCGGATGTCCGAACTCGGCATGTGCTCGCGCCGCGAAGCCGACGAATGGATCGAAAAGGGCTGGGTGCTCGTCGACGGCGCACGCATCGACACGCTCGGCACCAAGGTGCGCGCCGACCAGAAGATCGAGATCGACGAGCGTGCGAGCGCCGCGCAGGCCGCGCAAGTGACGCTCCTGCTGCACAAGCCGGTCGGCTACGTATCGGGCCAGGCGGAAGACGGCTACGAGCCGGCGGCCGTGCTGATCACGCGCGCGAACCGCTGGAGCGGCGACCATTCGCCGGTGCGCTTCTCCCCGCAACACCTGCATGCACTCGCACCGGCCGGCCGTCTCGACATCGACTCCACCGGCCTGCTCGTGCTGACGCAAAACGGCGTGATCGCGAAGCAGTTGATCGGCGAACAGTCGGACATCGACAAGGAATACCTGGTGCGCGTGCGCTTCGGCGAGCGACTGATCGACATCGACCAGCACTTCCCGGCGGAATCGCTCGCGAAGCTGCGCCACGGCCTCGAGCTCGACGGCGTCGCGCTGAAGCCCGCGCTGGTGAGCTGGCAGAACGGCGAGCAGTTGCGCTTCGTGCTGCGCGAAGGCAAGAAGCGCCAGATCCGCCGCATGTGCGAACTGGTCGGCCTCGACGTGATCGGCCTGAAACGCGTGCGCATGGGTCGCGTGATGCTCGGCGCGCTGCCGCAAGGCCAATGGCGCTATCTGTCCGCCGACGTCGTATAACTTCGTATAATGTATGCTATACGAAGTTATTACGACCAGCCGCCCGGCTATCCGCCGTACCCGAAGGCCACCTGCATTTCGGTCAACGACGTGATCTGCCACGGCATTCCCGGCGAGAAGGTGATCAAGAACGGCGACGCGCTGAACATCGACATCACCGTGATCAAGAACGGCTACTTCGGCGACACCAGCCGGATGTTCATCGTCGGCGAGGGTTCGATCCTCGCGAAGCGCCTCGTGCAGACCACCTACGAATGCATGTGGCTCGGCATCGACCAGGTCAAGCCCGGCGCGCACCTCGGCGACATCGGCTACGCGATCCAGAAGCACGCGGAGGCGCAGGGCTACAGCGTCGTGCGCGAATACTGCGGCCATGGCATCGGCACGGTGTTCCACGAGGACCCGCAGGTCGTCCACTACGGTCGCCCGGGCACCGGTATCGAACTGAAGG
>NZ_BCPP01001218.1:0-1728 GCF_016586125.1 Burkholderia sp. E168m23 | reverse complement strand
CCGCGAGCAACTGGCACGACGACACCAGCAGGTTCAGCGCGACGGCCGCCACGATCCAGTGGCCGACCTGGATCAGCGCGCCCTGCCAGCGTGCCGGCAGCCGGCCGCGAAACACGTCGATGCCGACATGCTGGCTGCGCCCCAGCACCGTCGCCGCGCCGAAGAACACCAGCACGATCATCAGCGCGCTGGCCACTTCCTCGGCCCAGTCGACCGGGTCGTGCAGGAAATAGCGGAACACGACCGACACGAACACGACCAGCACGTCGACGGCGAGGACCACGGCCGACAGATACTCGAGCCGGCGCAGCGCCGCATCCAGCACGCGGGCGACGCGATGCGCCGGCTGGCCGGCAGCGGGAGCCGGCGCGGCGCCCGACACGGAGTGCATGTCCATCGCTCACCCCCGCGCGGCGGCAATCGCCGGAAACAGCGGCGCGGTGGCCGGATACTGCTTCGCGAACGCCGCATACAGGCGGTCTTGCATCGTCTGCCGCAGCGCCGCGCGCTCGCCATCGGCCAGCGGGTAAAACGCCATGCCGCGCTGCTTCAGCGCCTGCTCCGCCTGCGCGGCCTTCTGCGCGGCAATCGCGCGCTGCTGCACGGTCGCGTCGGCCACCGCGCGGTCGAAGGCGGGCCGCAGATTGGCCGGAATCCGGTCGAGCGCACGCCGCCCCATCACGACGGTCATCGCCGCGAACACGTGGCGCGATTGCCAGCACGACTTCACGATCTCGTCGAAGCGGCTCGCGAGCACCGTGGCGGGATCGTGTTCGAGACCGTCGACGACGCCCGTCTGCACGGCCATGTACAGCTCGCCGAACGGAATCGGCGTCGGCACCGCGCCCATCGCCTTGAAGGTATCCATGAACGCGGGCGTCGGCAGCACGCGCAGCTTCGTCCCCTTCAGGCCGGACAGCGCCGTCACCGGCTGCTTCGTGAACACGCAGCGCCCGCCGAAATGCGAGCCCCAGGTCAGCACCGAGCATCCCGCGCGCTTTTGCAGCAGCGCGTTCAGGCTCGTGCCGACCGAGCCGTCGAGCGCCTTCGCGACGTGCGCGTAGCTGTCGAACAGGTAGCCGAGATCGAGCATCCCGAGCTCCGGCGCGACCGTGGCCCAGATCGACGAGCCCGCGATCATCATGTCGATCGCGCCGATCTTGACCTGCTGCACGACGTCGCTTTCCTTGCCGAGCTGGCTGTTCGGAAAGTAGTCGACCCGGATCGCGTCGCCCACGCTCGCCTTCAGGTTCGCGGCGAGACGCTCGTACCACACGTAGTGCGCGGCGTTCTGGTCGGCCGGCATCGACGACGAGCAGCGCAGCGTGACGACCGGCTGCTGCGCGCGCACGCTTTCCGGCAAGCCGCCCGCGGCCGCGAGCGTGGCGGCGGACACCGTCTGCAGAAAGCGCCGCCGGGTGTAGGTATTCATGAGTCGTCTCCTGTGCGAGTGCGTCTCGCGACGCGACTGTATCGATTTAGTGTATCGATACAGTAATACGACGACCGATAAGAGAAAAATGGGGGTTTCCCCGTGTTCGAGATGGAAAATCTGAAGGGTATGCGGCTCGTTTCAGGCGAAATTCGTATGAAAAATCGCCGTTTTTCTACGTATTCCGGAGGTGCCGAAAAGAATTCTCGTATAACTTCGTATAATGTATGCTATACGAAGTTATTACGGATCGCGCCGGCAATCGCGTCGTCGGCCGCGCAATCGTGCAGCCAGCC
>NZ_BCPP01001217.1:0-1730 GCF_016586125.1 Burkholderia sp. E168m23 | reverse complement strand
GAAGTGGCGGGCGCATACGTTTCCGAACGATCGTTGCACGAGCAACTGGCGCTCGCCCAGCGCACGCTCGATGCGCGCGAGCGGATGGCCGCGCTCACGCAACGCCGCTATGCCGCCGGCACGAGCGACGCGATCGAGCTGCGTTCGGCCGAGATGCTGGTGGCGTCCGCGCGCGCGTCGCAAGCCGCGCTGCAGCGCGAGCATGCGCAGGCCGTCCGCGCGCTGCAACTGCTGGCGGGCGATTTCGCGCGCAACGTGCCCGACGACGCGACCGCGCTTGACACGCTGTCGATCGCGCCCGTGGCGCCGGGTGCGCCGAGCCAGTTGCTCGAACGGCGGCCGGACATCCGGCAGGCCGAGGGGCGGCTGAAGGCCGCGAACGCGAACATCGGCGCGGCGCGCGCGGCGTTCTTCCCGCGCATCGCGTTGACGACCGACTACGGCTCGGTGAGCGACGCGTTCTCGAACCTGTTCGCGGCCGGCACGAGCGTATGGACGTTCGCACCGCGCATCACGCTGCCGATCTTCGCGGGCGGACGCAATCGCGCGAACCTCGACGTTGCGCACGCGCGCAAGGACATTGCGGTCGCCGAATACGAGAAGGCAGTGCAGACCGCATTTCGCGAAGTGGCCGATGCGTTCGCCGCGCGCGACTGGATCGACCGGCAGCTGACCGCGCAGCAGGACGTGTATGCGGCGGACGGCGCGCGGCTGAAGCTCGCGGAGCGTCGTTATGCGGGTGGTGTCGCGACCTATCTCGAACTGCTCGACGCGCAGCGCAGCACGTACGAGTCGGGGCAGGAGCTGATCCGGCTCAGGCAGCTCAGGCTGGCGAATGCGATCGCGCTGTATCGCGCGCTCGGCGGCGGCTGGGCGCCGGCCACGGCGGAGGCCGCGGCTTCCGCGTGACGGCCGATGCGTCGCCCGACGCCGCGGCGTGTCGGGTGGCATGACGGCGGTCGCGCGCGTCGACGTGCGACCGCCGCTTCGACAGGGCATGCTGCCCGTCGTACCGCCGATCGTCATCGGCGCTTCCTTTCGCTGTTCAGCGCATCCGCTCGTCGCGTTCCCATCCAGCAGCACCGCGAAAGGGTGGCTTTCGCCGCACCCGCATCCACATCCGCAAACCGATCGTGCCGCCCGTCGGCGCAAACGTGTGCCGCACTTCTTCCGCTTTTTCATCTCGCCCGATCCGGCATGTCAGCCGCGTTCCAGAGGCCGCGCCTGCATATCTGCAATTGACGATCTAATTAATCAATGTATTGGAATTAATGGCGGCGGCAAAATGTCGCGGTAAAACGTTTGTATGCTTTTCGCAATCGTTTGCGCGATAAATCCGTATCGAATGAATGTCGCCGTTCATTTCCTGTCAGTTGAAAATGAATCGATATCCACGTTGTAATCGGACAACGATGGCGGCGTTGGACAATGTTTTGTCTTTTGAGTGGCGGGGCTGCACAAGCCAATACCGGCAAGGGAGAGCGGGATGGCGGCGATTATCGGCAAGAAATTCCCTTAATCTTCAATTGGTTCCGGAAAATAAAAAAGGACTGCGGACAAAAATTCCTGGATTGAAAATTAAAGGGAAGGAATGAGGTTTTAGAGGGCTGAATCGAACATTGTCAGAATCATTTGACAATGATTTACAGAAATCTTTCACGGTTATCTCGATAATGCCGCCTCGTGTCGGACGGGAGCCACCATGCGCTGCCGTTTGTGTCCGCCACGTC
>NZ_BCPP01001216.1:0-1731 GCF_016586125.1 Burkholderia sp. E168m23 | reverse complement strand
CGTGCCGCTGAACGACCAGCCGTATCTCGTCGTCGTCGCGCCCGCGGGCGATCTCGATCCGGCGAAGATTCGTGCATTCGTCACGAGCGGCTGGCAGGGCGTCAATTACGCGAAGGGCGTGTGGCATCACCCGCTGATCGCATTGGGCGGTGTCAGCGACTTCATCGTCGTCGATCGCGGTGGTGACGGCCTGAACCTGAACGAGCAGGATCTGCAGGAGTCGCTGTGGCTCACCGAGGACGCACTGGATGCGGTGACGGCCTGAGTCAGGATGATCTGGTCGTCCGCCTGTCGAAACCCGCGCAACCTGCGCGGGTTTTTTTATGCGCGCCGTTTTCTTGCGAATCAGGTTGACGTGGCCTTGCGCGTATCGCGCGAACCCTGGCCGCCGCGCTGTCGATTCGCAACCGGCGCATGCTGCGCCATCAGCCCGGCGACCCGGTCGACGAACACACGCAGCGTCGCGCTGACATGCCGGTTCGGCGGGAACGCGGCATACATCGGCATCGGTTCGAGTTGCCACGGCTCGAACAGCGGCACCCGTTTGCCGCTGTCGCGCGTGCTATCGTGCCCGCATCGCCACCACACGACGTCCGGTTCCGGGCGCGATACTCCGATGAGCCAGCCTGAAAACGACCTCGCGGTCCTGCTGCGCACGATGCAGCCCGAACTGCATCCGGGGGCGTTCGCGTTCATTTCGCTGCCGCACGACGCCGACGTATCGGTATCCGAAGTGATCGCGACGTTCCGCGAAGCGGAAGGGCTGACGGTCGTGGTCGACGAGGAGACGGCCGCGCGTCGCGGCTGGCCGGTGCTGTTTCGCGCCGCCTGGATCACGCTGACCGTGCATTCCGATCTCGCGGCCGTCGGCCTCACGGCCGCATTCGCGCGGGCGCTCGGTGCAGCCGGCATCAGCTGCAACGTGATGGCCGCCGCGTACCACGATCACATCTTCGTGCCGTTCGACGACGGCCCGCGCGCACGCGATGCACTCGTCGCACTGCAGCGCGACGCGATGAGCAGGTAGCGCGCGAAGGGCATGCCGCGCAGGCAAAAAAACGGGCCCGTCACCGGGCCCGCGAACGGAGAGGATGACGCCGGCGAATGACTTCCGGCGCGCGGCGGGCGGCTTACTTGACCGCGCCGCCCTCGAACCAGGCGGCGAGTTTCGTCCGCTCGTCGTCGGTCATGTGCGTGACGTTGCCGATCGGCATCGCCTTCAGGCGCACGGCCTGATCGTAGATGCGCTGCGCGTTCTTCGACACTTCGTCCGGCGTGTCGAACATCACGCCCGCGGGCGCGCTGCCCATCAGCGTCGGCTTGGCCGAGTGGCACTCGACGCAGCGCTGCTGCAGGATCGGCATGATGTCGTTGATCACGATCTTCGGTGCGTTGGCCGCTTGCGCTTCCGGGGCGACCGGCTTCGGCATCGTCCACACCAGCGCGCCCGACAGCAGCGCGACGCCGCCGATCGGCAGGTACCACAGCTGCTTGCCGCGGTGACGCATCACGAAGAACTGGCGAATCAGCGCGCCGGCCAGCATGATCAGCACGAGCACGACCCAGTTGAACTTGTTCGTGTACGTCATCGCATAGTGGTTCGACAGCATCGCGAACACGACCGGCAGCGTGAAGTACGTGTTGTGCACCGAGCGCTGCTTGCCGCGCTTGCCGTAGATCGGGTTCGGTTCCTCGCCCTTGAGCATCTTGTCGACCATCTTGCGCTGGCCC
>NZ_BCPP01001215.1:0-1732 GCF_016586125.1 Burkholderia sp. E168m23 | reverse complement strand
CGTGCAGGCCTGCGCCCGCACGAATTCGGGGCGAAACCCGAGCGTGCGCCCGAGCGTCGGGTGCAGCGTCTTGCGCACGTACTTCTCGATGTTGTATGCGACGAGGCCGGCCGCGACCGCGCTGCGCGCACCGAGCCAGCGCGGCACGTGCGACACGCCGATGCGGATCTCCGGCGCCGCGGCGAGCTGCGCGAACGGCTCGCCGTAGATGTCGAGCAGCGCCTGACGATAGATCCGGTAATGCGGAAACACGGGCTCGCGCCCGAACAGGTTGCCCCAGTAGGCATTCTTCCGGTTGTGGCGCAGCGCCTCTTCGTAATAGCGCATCACCCATGCGGCGTCGCGCGTATACAGCATGCAGGCGGTGGCCGCGCCGGCCGAGATGCCGGTGATCACGCGCGGGCGCAGGGCGAGGGCCGGCTGTGCGACATCCCAGAAGCCGGCCTGCCACCAGCAGCGATTGCCGCCGCCCGCAAAGACGATCTGGTCGAACATCGCGCCGCTCAGCTGACGAGCGCGTAGGTCGACGTCGCGTGGACGGCCATCTTGCCGTCCTCGTCGAACAGCTCGACTTCGCCGAACACGAGGTTGCGGCCCATTCGCAGCACGCGCGCGGTGACGAGCACGTCGCCCTTGCGCACGGGACGCATGAAGTTGGTGTTCAGCGACACCGTCGTCATCGGCCGGAATTCGCCGAGCGCGGCCGAGATCGCGACCACCATCGCGGTGTCGGCGGCCGCCGTGAACACCTGGCCGCAGATGATGCCGCCCGAATGACGGAACTCGCCGGAAAACGGCAGGCGCAGCGTGACGCTGTCATCGCCGATCGACACGGGGACCAGACCCAGCGAGCGGACCCACGGGGCCAGCAGGCGATCCAGCAATTCGCGGACTGCGTTTTCGTCCATCTTCGATGTCCAGAAAGCGTTGCGCGACCGCCGCGCAACGCGTGTGGCGTCATCATACCGGGAGCGCGCGAACTGCGATCGCTCGTTACCGCGCTGGCAACCGCCGTTGTCTTGACGAAATATTTTCAGGAAATTCGCACAAAGGGCTTGCCATGTCCTGAAAACCCCGGCATAATCTTTCTTCTGTTGGGGGCGTTAGCTCAGTTGGTAGAGCAGCGGACTCTTAATCCGTAGGTCGAGTGTTCGAGTCACTCACGCCCCACCAGGAATTTCAAAGGCCGGTCAGCGAAAGCTGACCGGCCTTTTCCGTTTTGGCGCGTCGCGAGTGCGACGCGCACCCTTCGCGGCGGTATGCAACCGCACGCCTGCCGCCCATCGTTTCCGCTAGAATCGTCCGACAAATATCACACGACCGGCGCCAAGCATCGTCGTTTGCCCGCCGGCACTGAGAGAACATGGGACGTCAGACATGGAAGCATGTGAACGAGACGCGACCATTCAGAGGGCATGGTTGCGTCAATATCGGCCCGTCCGTCGCGATGGGCCGTTCACCGGGGCACACCCGAAGCCGCGCGACGCACGAACCGGATCGCGCCATGCCGGGTAAGGACGCGCTGATCGCGCTGACGATCGGTGTCGTCCTGTTCGTGCTGGCCGGCGTACTCGCCGTCACGGCCGGCCGGGAACCCGGCCATCTGGTCCGCGCGCCGGGCACGGTCGTGCGGATCGTCCAGGACAGCGATGCGATGCGCGCGTACCGGCCGATCGTCGCCTACCTCGCGAACGACGGCCAGCGCCGCGAAGTCGCCGGCAATACCGCATCG
>NZ_BCPP01001214.1:0-1735 GCF_016586125.1 Burkholderia sp. E168m23 | reverse complement strand
AGACCGGCGCAATCTCGGGCGGCGTCTGCAGCGGGTTCGCCGGGACGAAGTTGTTCGCCTCGAGGAAGTAGCCGCCCATCTCCGGCGAGAAGAACACGATCAGCGCGAACACCATCAGGAACACGCATACGCCGAGGAAATCGTGCACCGAGTAGTACGGGTGGAACGGGATGCCGTCGAGCGGGACGCCGTTCTCGTCCTTCTTCGCCTTGATCTCGATGCCGTCCGGGTTGTTCGACCCGACTTCATGCAGCGCCACCAGGTGGGCGACCACGAGGCCGACCAGCACGAGCGGAATCGCGATCACGTGGAACGCGAAGAAGCGGTTCAGCGTGACGTCGGACACGACGTAGTCGCCGCGAATCCACAGCGACAGGTCCGGCCCGACGAACGGGATCGCCGAGAACAGGTTCACGATCACCTGCGCGCCCCAGAACGACATCTGGCCCCACGGCAGCAGGTAGCCGAAGAACGCCTCGGCCATCAGGCACAGGAAGATCGCGCAGCCGAAGATCCAGACGAGCTCGCGCGGCTTCCGGTACGACCCGTACAGCAGCCCGCGGAACATGTGGAGGTACACGACCACGAAGAACATCGATGCACCGGTCGAGTGCATGTAGCGGATCAGCCAGCCCCACGGCACCTCGCGCATGATGTACTCGACCGACGCGAACGCGAGCGTCGAGTCGGGCTTGTAGTTCATCGTCAGGAAGATGCCCGTGACGATCTGGTTGACGAGCACCAGCAGCGCGAGGGAGCCGAAGAAGTACCAGAAGTTGAAGTTCTTCGGCGCGTAGTACTCGGATACGTGCTTCTTCCAGGTGGACGTGAGCGGGAAGCGCTGGTCGATCCAGCCGGTGAAACCTGTGGTGGAGACTTCCTTGTTGTCGGCGGCCATCACGCTTCTCCTTTCTCGTCCTTGCCGATCACGAGGGTCGTCGCCGACGTGAACATGTAGGGCGGGATGTCGAGATTCTGAGGCGCCGGCTTGTTCTTGAACACACGGCCGGCGAGGTCGTAGGTCGAACCGTGGCACGGGCACAGGAAACCGCCCGGCCAGTCGTCCGGCAGGTTCGGCTGCGGACCCGGCGTGAAGCGTTGGCTAGGCGTGCAGCCGAGGTGCGTACACACGGCCATCACGACGAGAATGTTCTTGCGATCGGCCCGCGACCGATATTCGTTGGCGCAATACGCGGGCAACGGCATCGAATACGGGGATTTCGTGGCCGGATCGGCCACTTCCTTGTCGGCCTTGACCACGTCGGCCAGCATCGAATCGGTGCGATTCAGGATCCAGACGGGTTTGCCGCGCCACGGCACGGTGACCATTTCGCCGGGCTTCAGGCCGCTGATGTCGACCTCGACCGGTGCCCCGGCCGCTTTCGCTTTCGCGGACGGCGCAAGCGACGCCGCGAAAGGTATGACGGTGGCTACGCCTCCCACGCCACCTGCTACGGATGTCGCAATCAGCCAGGTACGGCGGCCGCTGTCGACGCGTTTCTCTTCCTTGTCTCGCATCACACGCCCCACTTCTGAGTTGGATTTTCCGTCACGACTTTCCATTCCGCCGCTAGTTTGCTCGAATGGAGTCGTCATTTACAAGGCCCGGAGATGAAAATCCCTTCGAAGTGTTTGATAGTTAAGGGTTATCCCCCACTACCGGAGCGATTAAATCATTTCGCTTTTAAGCGGATGCTACATTGCGAAATTTCGATGCGCCGCCGCAAATCCGTCG
>NZ_BCPP01001213.1:0-1736 GCF_016586125.1 Burkholderia sp. E168m23 | reverse complement strand
GCAGCGCGCGCAGCACGATCAGTTGCGTCATGTCCTGCGCGACGCCGCACAGCGCGGAGCCGGCGAGGAACAGCACGATCGCCGCCTGCAGCACGATCTTGCGGCCGTACAGGTCGCCGAGCTTGCCGTACAGCGGCAGTACGACGGTGGACGACAGCAGGTACGCGGTGACGACCCACGACAACTGGTCGAGCCCGCCGAGTTCGCCGACGATCGTCGGCAGCGCGGTCGACACGATCGTCTGGTCGAGCGCGGACAGCAGCATGACGAGCAGCAGCGCGGCGACGATCAGCCCGGTCGGCGCGTCGCGGCGGGCCGCGTCGGCGGCCGGCGGAGTGAGGAGGGTGTCGGTGGTCATCGAGATATCTGCCATGGCAGGGAATTGGGTTGAAATATAGCCATTAATGATTGACTAGTCAATTTCTGCCCAGCCTCGATATGTTGCAGTCGTAACGGGAGATTGCCGCCGGAAAAATTGACCACGATCAGCCGCAAGGCAGGGCCGGACTCAAGTTTTGTGCAGGCAAACCGTAATAGAGAGGGCCGCGGACCGATTGCCGCGGCTCTTTTCACCGCTCACGTGCCGTCATGAACCTGAACGCCCTGTTTTCCCGTTTCTCCATCCGTACGCGGATCTTCTCCACGCTCGGCCTCGTTGCCGTGCTGCTCGTCGTGTCGGGGCTGATCGGCCTCGCGGGCATGCAGAGCTCGAACCGCGCCCTCGACGAGGCCTATACGCGGCAACTGGCGGCGAAGACCGCGCTGTCCGCGGCGAGCCTGAACCTGACGATCGTGCGCACCACGCTCGACCGTGCGCTGCTGCATCCGGAAGCGCCGGAGGTGCCCGAGCTCGTGAAGAAGGCCGAGGGCTATCTCGCGAAGGCCGACACGGCATGGCGCAACTACGCGGCGATGCCGCACGACGGCGACGAGGGCCCGCTCGCGAGCCGCCTCGATGCCGCGCGCCAGGCGTTGATCGGGCAGGCGCTGAAGCCGATGATCGATGCGATCCGCGAAGGGCGGCGCGACGAAGCCGACCGCTTGCTAATGACCGTCGCGCCGCCGCTGTCGGTCGCGCTCACGCAGGCGACCGACGCGCTCGATGCGTACCAGGCCGGGCGCGGCAAGGACGTGTACGACACCGCGCAGACCTATTACGGCTGGATGCGCATGGGCGCGATCGCGGGCATCGCATTCGGGCTGGCCGCGTGCCTGGGTTGCGCGATCGGCCTGCATTTCGCGATCACGCAACCGGTGAATCGCCTGCTGTCGCATTTCCGCCGACTGTCGGACGGCGACCTCACGTCGGAAGTGCGCTGGTCGTCGCGTGACGAGATGGCCGAGCTGGTCAAGGGCGTGACGGGCATGCAGCGCAGCCTCGCGGATACGGTGCGCCAGGTGAGCCACGGCTCCGAAGCGATTTCGACGGCGACGCACCAGATCGCGGCCGGCAACACCGACCTGTCGCAGCGCACCGAGGAACAGGCGTCGGCGCTGCAGGAGACGGCCGCGAGCATGGAGCAACTGACGGCGACCGTGAAGCAGAACGCGGACCACGCGCTCGAGGCGCAGGCCTGCGCGGACAGCGCGAGCGAGATCGCGACGCGCGGCGCGACGGTCGTCGGCGAGGTGATCGGCACGATGAACGAAATCGACCAGAGCTCGCAGAAGGTCGCCGACATCATCGGCACGATCGAAGGCATCGCGTTCCAGACCAACATCCTCGCGCTGAATGC
>NZ_BCPP01001212.1:0-1736 GCF_016586125.1 Burkholderia sp. E168m23 | reverse complement strand
GGTGGTGCACGACCACAGCGTCTGCTCCTCGATCAGGCCCGACACGATCGGGCCGTTCGGTTCGCCGCGATGCTGGCCGACCGGGATGCCCGGCGACGGGCTGCCTGCGTATGCCGCATCGGAGCCGCCGGCCATCCCGACCACGAGATCCTGGATCAGCTTCTTCGGATTCAGCGGCTGGCCCGACGCGAACGCGGGGCACGCGGCTTCGCACTTGCCGCACTGCACGCATGCGTCGAAGCTCAGCAGCTGGTTCCAGCGGAATTCGACCGGCTTCGCGACGCCGTACTCCTGGTGCTCGATGTCCGGCAGCTTCAGCGCGGTCGGCGGCGTGGCCGTGCCGTTGCCGGTGAACGATTCGCGCGTGGCCGCGAAACGCTCCTGGCGCGGGTGGAACGCGAGATGCAGCAGCCCGGCGATCGCATGCTTCATCGGGCCGCCCTTCGCGGCGCCGACCGTCATCGTGAACGCGCCGACGCCGATCAGCAGCGCGCAGAGCACCGCGAACGCACCCGACATCGCGCCGGTCGGCACCAGCATGAACAGCACGAGACCGAGCGCGAACGAACCGAGCAGCCAGGGCAGCGTATTCCACGGGCCGCGCGACAGGCGCGCCGGCACGTCCTTCGCCGCGCGTCGACGCCACACGAACACCGCGCCGACCAGCATCGCGAGCGCCGCGAGGAAGATCAGCTTGTCGAGCCACGGCGAGTAGATCGCGAGGCCGTAGTTGACGAACACCAACGCGAGCGCGCCGATCGCGCCGCCGGCGGTCGCGACGTGGGTCTTCGCGATGTACGGATCGCGGGCGACCACATGGTGCAGGTCGACGAAATAACGCTTCGGGATCGCGAACAGGTTCGCGACGCCGAACGAGCCGGGCGCCGTGGCGCGGCCCAGACGCCAGTAGGACGAGCGCTTCGCGACCGCGAACGCGAGCCCCGCCACCGACAGCCACAACAGGGCGGTAATGAGGAAGGACGGGTTCATCTTTTAGAAATCCTTCACGAGACGCAGCGAGTCGTAGATCGCACCGTGGACGTTGTGCATCGAGATGCAGTCGCCGACACGGAACAGCAGGAAGCGGCCGTTGCCGAGTTCTTCCGACAGGCACGGCTGCGGCTCGGCTGCGAACAGCGTGTGCGGATCGATCTGGCCGCGGTTCACCGATTCCGGCTTGAGCTTCCAGTACAGCTCGTCGTTCGGCGACGAGCCGTTCTCGATCACGACCTGGTCGACCGCGCGCTCTTCCAGTTCTTCCGTGTACTCGTTACGCAGCACGGCGATCATCTTGCCGTTCTCTTCATAGACGCGATCGAGCATCGTGTTCGGCGTCGGAATCACGCCGAACGCGTACAGGCGGCGATAGAAGATCGGGAACGTCGTGCCGCCGCAATCGTCGGCCACCTTCACGTCGGGCGTCACCACCTCGACCTTCGAGCCGCGGCTCGCCATGAAGTCGGCCACGCCCGCGCCCGCATGGGTGCTCACGCCGTCGAACAGCAGCACGTTCTGCTTCGGCTCGACCGTGCCGGTCAGGATGTCCCACGCGCTGACGGCGAGCCCTTCGGCCACGCCCCACGCCGGCACCTGCCACGTGAAGCTCGACCCGCCCGTCGCGAGCACGACGATGTCCGGCTTCTCGGCCATGATCATCTTCTCGTCGGCGGCCACACCGAGGCGCCGGTCCACACCCAGACGCTTCGTTTCCATGTCGAACCAGCGGATGATCCCCG
>NZ_BCPP01001211.1:0-1736 GCF_016586125.1 Burkholderia sp. E168m23 | reverse complement strand
TGCGCGCAGGACGTGGAATCCCTTTGGATTCCGATTTGGGGTTACACCATGTCATTCGTTTTCCGCACGCTGCGCATGCCGCGTGCAGGTCGGCGCGCGCCCGTACCGTGGGCCGCGCTGCTGGTGGCGGGCGCCGTTCACGCGCAGCCGTCGTCGCTGACGCTGGACGCCGCGCTGCAGTCCGCCACCGATCGTTCCGCGTCGATGCAGGCCGCGCAGGCTTCCGTGCTCGCGCGTTCCGAAGCGGCCGTCAAGGCCGGCCAGTTGCCGGACCCGATGCTCAAGGCCGGCATCGACAACCTGCCGGTCAACGGCGGGCAGCGCTTCACCGTCGGTCAGGACTTCATGACGATGCGCCGCATCGGCATCGAGCAGGAATGGGTGTCCGGCGACAAGCGGCGGCTGCGTACCGCGCTGGCCGACGAACAGGTCGGCCGCGAGCGCGCCGGCTATCTCGTGCAACTCGCGGCCGTGCGCCGGCAGACCGCGACGGCGTGGCTCGATGCCGTCTATGCGAAGCAGGCGCTCGCGCTTCAGCAGGCGCTGCTCGGTCACATGAACCATGAACTCGACGCGACGCAGGCGTCGTATCGCGGCGCGAAGGCGAGCGCGGGCGACGTCGTGCAGGCCCGCGCGATGCTCGCGCAGACGCAGGACCAGGTGCTCAAGGCACAGCAGGCGTATCGCACCGCGCTCATCGCGCTGGCCCGCTGGACGGCGGTGCCCGTGACGGACGTGGCCGGTACGCCGCCCGCGCCCGAATCCTTCGTATCGTCGTTGCCGCCGGACGAACTGCGCCTGTCGCAGCCGGCGCTCGTCGCCGCCGCGGACGATATCGCAGTGGCCGAAGCCGACGCCGCGGTCGCGAACAGCGAGCGCAGCCCCAACTGGACGTGGGAAATCGCGTACCAGCAGCGCGGCGGCGCGTATTCGAACATGGTGTCGGTCGGCGTCTCGATCCCGCTGCCGCTCAATCGCAAGAATCGACAGAATCGCGACGTCGCCGAAAAGGCGGCGCTCGCGACGAAGGCGCGCCTGATGTACGAGGACACGCTGCGCCAGGTACAGGCCGACATCCGCACGCAATCGGACACGCTGGCGAGCGGCCGCGAACGCATCGCGAACCTCGGCGCCGCGCTATTGCCGGCCGCCGACCAGCGCGTGCAACTCGCGACGGCGGCGTACCGGGCCGGCACGGGGTCGCTCGCCGACACGTTCGCCGCGCGGCGTGCGCAACTCGAAGCGCAATTACAGGTGCTCGACCTCAGGCGCGACGTGTCGCAGACCTGGGCACAGCTCGAATATCAGGTCGTGCCGTCGGCGATGGCCGCCGCGCAGTGAAGGAGATGCTCATGACAAGGCAATCACTGATGCGTGCGGTGTTGATCGCGTCCGCCGGCGCGGTGCTCGTCGGCGCAGGCTATTTCGCGGGCGTTCGCCGTGCGACGAACGGCGCGGCGACGGCCTCAGTGCCCGCCGCTGCGCCGTCGGGTATGCCGGCTCAGCAGGCCGCACGCAAGGTGCTGTACTGGCACGACCCGATGGTGCCGAACCAGCACTTCGACAAACCGGGCAAATCGCCGTTCATGGACATGCAGTTGCAGCCGGTCTATGCGGACGAAGGCGGTGCCGCGGCAGGCATCCGGATCGATCCGGGCCTGCAGCAGAACCTCGGCATCCGCTATGCGACCGTGCGTCGGCAGCAGACGGCGGCCGGCTTCGACGCGGTGGGCACC
>NZ_BCPP01001210.1:0-1742 GCF_016586125.1 Burkholderia sp. E168m23 | reverse complement strand
GACCGTCCTTCGCGACGCCCTTGCGCAACGCGCTGGCGAAATCCGCTTCGGTATAGCCGCCGATGCCCGTCTCCGGGTCGGGCGTGATGTTGGTCGTGTAGATCGCGCCCATCGGCGTGACCATCTTCAGGCCGCCCGCGAACGGCGTGCCGCGCGGCGCGGTGTGGCACGCGACGCAGTCGCCGGCTTTCGCCAGATACGCGCCGCGGGCGACGAGCGCGCTGTCGGCGGGCGCCGTCTGCGCGGCATGCGCAGCCGTGCCGATCACCAGAGCGGATAGCGCGAACAGCCACGCGCGGAGCGTGTTCAGGTTCAGGGTGAGATATCGCATCGTTGTCCCCTCCCCTCAGGCCGTTTTCAGCTGGTTGCCGACCGGCAGCTTGCGCAGCCGCGTGCCGGTGGCCGCGAAGATCGCGTTCGACAGCGCCGCCGCGGTCGCGGCCGTGCCCGGCTCGCCGATCCCGCCCGGCGCCTCGCCGCTCTTCACCAGATGGACTTCGATCGGGGGCACCTCGTTGATTCGCATCATCCGGTAGTCGTTGAAGTTGGTCTGCACGACGCGGCCGTCCTCGATCGTGATCTCGCCGTACAGCGCGCCCGTGATCCCGAAGATGATGCCGCCCTGCACCTGCGCCTCGATCGTGTTCGGATTGACGTACATCCCGCAATCGACCGCGCACACGGCGCGCTTGACCTGCACCTCGCCGCCGTCCACCGCGACGTCGATGACGATCGAGAAGAAGCTGCCGAACGCGTGCATCACCGACACGCCGCGCCCTTGCCCCTTCGGCAGCGATGTGCCCCAGCCGGCCGCCTTCGTCGCGACGTCGAGCACGTTGCGGGCGCGCGGCGTCTTGTCGAGCAGCGCGCGGCGGTACTGCACCGGGTCGGTCTTGGTCTGCGCGGCCAGTTCGTCGATGAAGCTTTCGACGACGAACGTGCTGCGCGTCGGCCCGACGCCGCGCCAGAACGCGGTGGGCACGTGGCGCGGCTCCTGGCGCACGTAGTCGACCAGCTGGTTCGGCAGGTCGTACGGCAGTTCGGCCGCGACCTCGACCGCGTCGGGATCGACGCCGTCCTTGACCGCGGGCGGCGCGAAGCGCGCGAGGATCGACGAGCCGACGATCCGGTGCTGCCACGCGACCGGTTTGCCGTTCGCGTCGAGGCCGGCCGAGATCGCGTCGTGGTAGCACGGCCGGTACATGTCGTGCTGGACGTCTTCCTCGCGCGTCCAGATCACCTTCACCGGTGCGTTGACCTGTTTGCCGACCTTCACGGCCTGGCCGATCATGTCGGTCTCGAGCCGTCGGCCGAATCCGCCACCGAGCAGATGGTTGTGCACGACGATCTTGTCCGGCGACAGCCCGGTCAATTGCTGCGCCGTGTCGCGTGCGCGGGTCGGTACTTGCGTGCCGACCCAGATCTCGCAGCCGTCGCCACGCACGTGCACCGTGCAGTTCACCGGCTCCATCGTCGCGTGGGCGAGCAGCGGCTGTTCGTAGACGGCGTCGACGCGCGTCTTCGCGTTCGCGAACGCCTTGCCGACGTCGCCTTCCTTGCGTGCGACCGCGCCCTTGCCGTTCGCCGCCGCCTGCGCGAGATCCGCGAACAGGTCCTTGGTCGACACCTTCGCGCCCGCGCCTTCGTTCCACTTCACGACGAGCGCCGATGCGCCGCGCTTCGCGGCCCACGTGTGATCGCCGACCACCGCGACCGCATTGTCGACGCGCACGACCTGGCGA
>NZ_BCPP01001209.1:0-1742 GCF_016586125.1 Burkholderia sp. E168m23 | reverse complement strand
GGAGCGCTCGCGCCGCCACGGGAAAAATAGCGGATAATTGCGGCTTTCATCCTTAGCCCAGATTTTATCCGAGGACAAGCGCGATGGACTTTAGCATAAAAGGCTGTGATTGGAGCAAAGGCGAGGCCAAGGGGTTCCTGACCGGGAAGTCCGACTGCATCGTGCTCGGCATCTTCGAGGCGCAGACCCTGTCGGGCGCGGCGCTCGACATCGACACGGCCACCAAGGGACTGATCTCGCGCGTGGTGAAGGCCGGCGACATGGACGGCAAGCGCGGCAAGACGCTGTTCCTGCACGAAGTGTCGGGCATCGGCGCGTCGCGCGTGCTGCTCGTCGGGCTCGGCAAGCAGGATGCTTTCAATCAGAAAGCCTATAACGATGCGGCGACGACCGCCTGGCGCGCGCTGCTGGCGACCAAGGTCGTCCAGGTCACGTTCTCGCTCGCGCAACTGCCGGTCGACGAGCGCAGCTCCGACTGGGGCGTGCGCGCCGCGATCCTCGCGCTGCGCAACGAGACCTACCGCTTCACGCAGATGAAGAGCAAGCCGGAACCGGCGTCGCACACGCTCAAGCGCGTCGTGTTCAGCGTCGACCCGGCGGACGAAAAGGCCGCGAAGGTCGCGATCAAGCAGGCCGTCGCGCTCGCGAACGGGATGGATCTCACCCGCGACCTCGGTAACCTGCCCGGCAACGTCTGCACGCCGACCTATCTCGGCAACACCGCGAAGAAGATCGCGAAGGATTGGGGCCTGAAGGCCGAAGTCCTCGGGCTCAAGCAGATCCAGGCGCTGAAGATGGGGTCGTTCCTGTCGGTCGCGCGCGCATCGGTCGAGCCGCCGCAGTTCATCGTGCTGCACTACCAGGGCGCCGCCGCGAAGGCCGCGCCGGTCGTGCTGGTCGGCAAGGGCATCACGTTCGACACGGGCGGCATCTCGCTGAAGCCTGGCGAGGGCATGGACGAGATGAAGTACGACATGTGCGGCGCGGGCTCGGTGCTCGGCACGATGCGTGCGGTCGCCGAGATGGGCCTGAAGATCAACGTCGTCGCGATCGTGCCGACCTGCGAGAACATGCCGGGCGGCAATGCGACGAAGCCGGGCGACATCGTCACCAGCATGAAGGGGCTGACGATCGAGGTGCTGAACACCGACGCCGAAGGCCGCCTGATCCTGTGCGACGCACTCACGTACGCCGAGCGCTTCAAGCCGGCCGCCGTGATCGACGTCGCGACGCTGACGGGCGCGTGCGTGATCGCGCTGGGCGGCCACAACAGCGGGCTGTTCTCGACGAACGACGCGCTCGCGGGCGAACTGCTCGACGCGTCGCGCGAGGCGAACGACCCGGCATGGCGCATGCCGCTCGACGACGAGTACCAGGATCAGCTGAAGTCGAATTTCGCGGATCTCGCGAACATCGGCGGGCGCCCGGCCGGCGCCGTGACGGCCGCGTGCTTCCTGTCGCGCTTCACCGAGAGCTATCCGTGGGCCCACCTCGACATCGCGGGCACCGCATGGAAGGGCGGTGCCGCGAAGGGTGCGACGGGCCGTCCGGTGCCGTTGCTCGCGCAGTTCCTGATCGACCGCGCCGGCCAGTGATGGCGGGGCTGACGACGCTGCGGGTGCGCGGGCAATGACGCGGATCGATTTCCACTCGAACGTCGGCGATTCGCTCGCGTACGCGTGCCGGCTGCTGCGCAAGGCCTATCAGGCCGGGCAGGCCGGTCGTCGTGCCTCGCCGAGCCC
>NZ_BCPP01001208.1:0-1744 GCF_016586125.1 Burkholderia sp. E168m23 | reverse complement strand
CGGCCGCCTTCAGCGAACCGGCGAGCTTCGACAGCGCGACCGGCCCTTCGTATTCGTCGCCGTGATTGCCGCCGGTCAGCAACACCGTCGGCCCGTCGCCGCGCTTCACGACGGTCACCGGAATCATGATCGCGCCCCACGCGGAATCGTCGCGCGAGTAAGGCAGCTTCAGGAAGCCGTGCTGTTCGCCGTCCGCGTCGAAATCGACGGTCGGCGTAATCGGGGAAGCACGCATCGCCCTACTCCTTCACGAACAGCTTGCGCGGCACGTTGCAGAACGTCTCGACGCCGGTCTCGGTGATCAGGATGCTCTCCGTGATCTCCAGCCCCCAGTCGTCGAGCCACAGCCCCGGCATGAAATGGAACGTCATGCCGGGTTCGAGCACCGTCCGGTCGCCCGGACGCAGGCTCATCGTGCGCTCGCCCCAGTCGGGCGGATAGCTCGCGCCGATCGGATAGCCGCAGCGGCTGTCCTTGTCGATACCGGCGCGGCGCAGCACCGCGAAGAACGCGTTCGCGATGTCCTCGCACACGTTGCCGGGTTTCGCGGCCGCGAGCCCGGCCTCGATGCCCTCGACCACCGCGCGCTCGCCTTCGATGAAATGCGCGGGCGGCTTGCCGAGATAGACGGTGCGCGACAGAGGGCAGTGATAGCGGCAGTAGCAGCCGGCGATCTCGAAGAACGTGCCCGCGCCGCGCGCGAACGTCGAGTCGTCCCAGGTCAGGTGCGGTGCGGCCGCGTCGGCGCCGGTCGGCAACAGCGGCACGATCGCCGGATAGTCGCCGCCGAATCCGTCCGCGCCGCCGATCCCGGTCGCATAGATCTGCGCGACCAGGTCGCTCTTCTTCATGCCCGGCTCGATCGTCTCGACGATATGCGCATGCATCCGCTCGACGATGCGCGCGGCCACGCGCATGTATTCGATCTCGCGCGGCGACTTCACCGCGCGCTGCCAGTTGACGAGCGCGGTCGCGTCGACCCAGCGCGCGACCGGCAGATGCTGCTGCAGCGACGCGTACGCCGCCGCGCTGAAGTAGTAGTTGTCGAGCTCGACGCCGATGCGCAGCGTGCTCCAGCCGCGCGCCGCGATTACCTCGGTCGACAGGTAATCCATTGGGTGGCGTACGCTCGACTGCACGTAATGGTCGGGATAGCCGACGATGTTCTCGTGCGCCATGAACGCGGTGCGCTTCGCGCCGTTCGCGTCCTGGTTGCGGCCGAACCACACGGGTTCGCCGTCCAGCGCGAGCAGCACGCACTGGTGCACGTAGAACGACCAGCCGTCATAGCCGGTCAGCCAGCCCATGTTGGTCGGGTCGGTGACGATCAGCAGGTCGATGCCGGCCCGCTCCATCGCCGCGCGCGTCTTCGCGATGCGCGCGGCATATTCGCTGCGCGCGAACGCGAGACGCGGCGCGGCTGTCTGGGTTTCGATGACTGCGGACATCTGTCTCCTCTCAAGTCGTGAGGTCGTTGTGGAAAATCGTGCCCACTTCCGCCGCGCGGGCGCGCTGCAGCGCGAGCACGGCAATCGCGGTGTCCTGCGCGCCGGTGCCGGTCAGGTCGCAGATCGTGATGTCGTCGCGATGCGTGCGGCCGTCGCGGCGGCCGGCGATCACTTCGCCGAGTTCGGGAAACACGGCGTCGGCTGCAACGGCCCCGGCCGCGATCGCATGCGCGAGTTCGCCGGCCACGCGGGTCTGCTGCAGCCGGTCGCAGAAATACCGTGCGGCGCCGAACACC
>NZ_BCPP01001207.1:0-1745 GCF_016586125.1 Burkholderia sp. E168m23 | reverse complement strand
CGCACCGAGCAGGCGCGTGCGTGGGAGCGGCAACAGTAAGCCGGCGGCGAAGCGGCGGGCCAACGCAACGGCCCGCCGCTCACGCGATTCAGTACACGTCCCGCATGTAGCGCCGCGCCTTCGAAAGCCGCGCGACGTAGTCGTTCGCGGCTTCGTCCGACATGCCGCCGTGCCGGGCGACGATCGCCTTCAGCGCCGTATCGACGTCCTTGGCCATCCGCGCGGCGTCGCCGCACACGTAGAAGTGCGCGCCCTCTTCCAGCCACGCGAACAGCTCGGCGCCCTGCTCGCGCATCCGGTCCTGCACGTAGACCTTGTCGGCCTGGTCGCGCGAGAACGCGAGGTCGAGCCGCGTCAGGAAGCCGCTGTCGCGCATCTCGCTCAACTCGTCGCCGTAGTAGAAGTCGGTCTGCGCGTGCTGCTCGCCGAAGAACAGCCAGTTGCGCCCGCGCGCGCCGCGCGCCCGCCGCTCGTGCAGGAAGCCGCGGAACGGCGCGACGCCGGTGCCCGGGCCGACCATCACGATCGGCACGTCGCCGTTCACCGGCGGCCGGAAATGCGCGGACTTCTGCACGAACACGGGCACGCGGCCGTCGTCCGCGCGATCGGCGAGGAACGTCGACGCGACGCCTTTGCGCGCGCGCCGGCCATTGTGATAGCGCACGGCCGACACGGTCAGGTGAATCTCGCCCTCGTGCGCGCTCGGGCTCGACGCGATCGAATAGAGGCGCGGCTGCATGCGCTTGAGCATGCCGACCAGTTCCGCGCCCGACAGCTCGACCGGGTATTCGTGCAGCACGTCCGCCAGTTGCTGCCCCCACAGCCATTGCTTGAGGTCGCCCTTGCGATCTTCGCCAAGCAGCGACTTCAGCGCGCCGTTCGCGCTGCGCGACGCGATGAAGGCCAGCGTGTCGGGATGCGGGCGCGTGATGTCGAAATGGCGCGCGAGCGCATCGCCGAGCCGGATCTCGCCGACACCCGCGACCGACACGGGCGCATCGGCCTTCAGCGCGGTGACGGACAGCAGTTCGTCGACCAGTTCCGGGCAGTTGGTCGGCCATACGCCGAGCGCGTCGCCGGTTTCGTATTCGAGGTTCGCGCCCTGGGTCGACAGCGACACGTAGCGCGTGTCTTTCGCGGCGCCCGGCCGGTTCAGCCGCAGGTTCGCGACGAGCTTCGACGGCGCCGGATGCGCTTTCGTCGGCAACAGCCCCGACGGGCTCAATCCACCGGACGGCACCGCGTGCAGCGCGGCATCGGCCTCCTTGATGCGCGCGACGACGCGCTCGAGCCACTGATCGGCATCGTGCTGGAATTCGACGTCGCAATCGACGCGTGCGCACAGGCGCGCCGCGCCGAGTTCCGCGAGCCGTGCGTCGAGCCGGCGGCCGTGGCCGCAGAACTGGTCGTAGTTGCGGTCGCCGAACGCGAGCACCGCGAAATGCACGCCGTCGAGGCGCGCGGCGCTGCCGGCCTGCAACGCATCCCAGAATTCGCTGCCGTTGTCCGGCGCATCGCCGTCGCCGAACGTGCTCGTCATCAGCAGCACGTATTGCGCGCCGGCCAGCGACGCGACCGGATAGTCGGACATGCACGCGGTGCGGATCTCGAAGCCCGCGTTCATCAGCTTCGTCGCGTAATCCTCGGTCAACGATTCGATGTTGCCGGTCTGCGACGCCCACAACAACGTGACCTTCGGGCGCGGGCGCACGATGCGCACGCCGCCGGCCGCGGCGGCGTCGGCC
>NZ_BCPP01001206.1:0-1748 GCF_016586125.1 Burkholderia sp. E168m23 | reverse complement strand
CGCGATTTGGAACATTAGACTGGATCGCATCACATTCGTCGCGAGGCGCGCGTTCCATGTCCTTCCTGTCGCTGTCCGACGTTTACCGCGCGCGCCGTCGCCTCGCCGGGCGCGCCGACGGTACGCCGCTCGTCGCGTCCGCCGCGCTGTCCGTGCGCGTCGGCGCCCCCGTCTACCTGAAACTCGAGACGCTGCAGCCGACCGGCAGCTTCAAGCTGCGCGGCGCGACCAATGCGCTCGCGGAACTCGCGGCCCAACGCGTGACGCGCGTGGTCACCGCGTCGACCGGCAACCACGGCCGCGCGGTCGCGCATGCGGCACGCTCGCTCGGCATCGACGCGGCCGTCTGCATGTCGTCGCTGGTGCCGGCCAACAAGGTCGATGCGGTCGCGGCGCTCGGCGCGCGCGTGGTGATCGTCGGCGAGAGCCAGGACGACGCGCAGGTCGAAGCACGGCGCCTGGTGCGCGACGAAGGCTATGCGTACGTACCGCCGTTCGACGATCCGCGCATCATCGCGGGCCAGGCGACGATCGGCGTCGAGATCCTAGAGGCGCTGCCCGATACGGCGACGCTCGTCGTACCGCTGTCGGGCGGCGGCCTGTTCAGCGGCGTCGCGTTTGCCGCGAAGACGATCCGGCCGCCGATCGAGATGATCGGCGTATCGATGACGCGCGGCGCCGCGATGCATGCGAGCCTCGCGGCCGGCCGCCCGGTCGACGTCGCCGAGCAGCCGACGCTGGCCGATTCGCTCGGCGGCGGCATCGGTCTGGACAACCGCTACACGTTCGACATGACGCGCGCGCTGGCCGACGACGTCGTGCTGCTCGACGAGCCGTCGATCGCGCGCGGCATCGCGCATGCGTATCGGGAAGAGCGGCTCGTCGTCGAAGGCGCCGGCGCGGTCGGCCTCGCCGCGTTGCTGGACGAGCGGATCGTGCGCCGCGATCGCGGCGGCCCGATCGTGGTCGTCGTGAGCGGCGCGAACATCGACATGGCCGCGCATCGCCGGCTCGTTTCGGAGAACTGACATGGCCCATCCCGTCACGTTGCTCGGTCAGGCGCAATTGCGTGCGCTGGTGCCGCTCGATCTCGCCGCGATCGACCAGGTCGAGGCCGCGTTCGCGTCGCTCGCGACCGACGCGGTCGTGATGCCGCCGATCCTGAATCTCGCGCTGCCGGCGCGCCACGCCGAAGTCGACGTGAAGACCGCATATTTGCCGCGTTTCGACAGCTTCGCGATCAAGGTCAGCCCCGGTTTCTTCGACAACCCGTCGCTCGGGCTGCCGAGCCTGAACGGGCTGATGCTCGTGCTATCGGCGCGTACCGGCCTGACCGAGGCCGTGCTGCTCGACAACGGCTACCTGACGGCCGTGCGCACCGCGGCGGCCGGCGCCGTGGCCGCGCGCCGGCTCGCGCGCGCCGATGCGCGCCGCGCGGCGATCGTGGGCGCGGGCGAGCAGGCCCGGCTGCAACTCGCCGCGCTGATGCTGGTGCGCGACATCACGCACGTGACGGTGTGGGCGCGCGACGCCGAACGTGCCGCGCGCTTCGCGGCCGACGTGCGTGCCGCGCATGGAATCGACGCGATCGTCGCGCGCTCGGTGCACGCGGCGCTGGCCGATGCGGACATCGCGGTGACGACCACGCCGAGCCGCGCGCCGCTCGTGCACGCGGAAGACCTGCATCCCGGGCTGCACGTGACGGCGATGGGCTCGGACGCCGATTACAAGACCGAACTCGCGCCGTC
>NZ_BCPP01001205.1:0-1753 GCF_016586125.1 Burkholderia sp. E168m23 | reverse complement strand
GCGGAAACACGCGCGGGTCGTAGTAGCGGAAGACCGCATCGCCCGAAATCGGCGCCTGCAGTATCAACCGGTTCGACAGATGTTGCTGAAGCCGGCCCGTCGCCTTTCCGCATTCGAGAATGGCGCAAACGACTGGCGGCAAGCCATTCTCAAGGTCCGATTCGGCACGTTCTCTCAACGCTGGCAATTGCAGTTCGGGATGCTCCGCACAGTACAGCACGGGCGCCACGCCCTCGAGTTCGGGACGCGCAGCGGGAACCAACTCACCGACTTCATAGGCCGGCGGCACACCAGGCAACTCGGGCTTCCCGTTCACGACTTCGACGATAACGTAGTGAACCATACCGACCGCCCTACACGAGTGCCGAGCCGGCCTGGGCCGCGGCTGCGAACTGCTGGGCGCACGACTTTGAAGGCGCAAGCTGCGCCGACGCGCTATCGCCCGCCGGGCCATCGAAGATGAGCGGACTGCCCTTGACCTCGACCAGCCCCGGCGCATGGATGAAGATTTTACCTTCGGCGATACGAATCGATGCGCCGCCGGCGGTAAGGGTGATTTCCTTCTGGGCTGTAACGTTCACCGAATCGGAAGTGGACACGACCTTTACAGTCTTGTCTGCCGTAAGTTCGATATTGTCCGACTGCGCCTGCACTTCGACCTTGCCTTTGCCGGCAAACAGCTTGATACCGGCATTCTGCACGAAGAAGCTTAATTTCTCGCCAATACTGGCAATCCACGACCTCGCCACCGAAACGTAGGTGCTCTCTCCGCTAACCAAATTGACGTGCTGGGTAGCTGCTGCGTGGAGCGACTTCTGCGTCGACAGGCCCATGTCAGCCGGGCTCGCAAGCAACATGACAGGTTGCGAAAACGCATTGGCGCTTCCGGTGCCGCCACCCGCTGTCCTGCCGCCCGCCATAGAGCCCTGTGCATCGCTCTGCGTCGTCGCAGCGAAGTCCTTGATGGCGTCCTGAGCATCGTCCAGGGTCTCGGCCTGGCCGTCAGCTGCCGCGAGTGAGCGATGCTGAATCACGCCGCTCGAATCGATAAGGTGTTGCGTGGCTTCCTTCACATCCAGCGGCTGACTCGACGTGCCGCCGCGGGCGTAGGTCGATACGTAGAGCCCTCGTCCGGCCCGCAGGGCACCTGACGCCTCGGTCTTCAGTTCGAAGCCCGTGCCAAGGTAGTTGCCGCGCGTATTGCCGCTGTGGTCGATGAGATAGCCGATGTGAAGATACGAATTCGCCGTCGAGCTGAAAAGCTGCGCCCGGTTCTGCGACGTGGAGTCGTCGAAGACGAGTTGATTGAAACCCTGACCGCTGTACTCCTGCGACTTGAAACCGGACAGCAGGCCGTTCGAATGCCAATGTGGCGTGTTGACAGAGTGAAAGAGCACTCCACTGACGACCGGCCGGTCGCAATCCCCGTCGAGGTAATTGACGGCCACTTCCTGCCCGATTCGAGGGACGAACACACCGCCGAATCCCTTGCCGGCGTGCGGCAGTATTACCCGCATCCAGCACGATGACGTCTCGTTATTGCTCCCCAGACGGTCCCAGTGCATCTGAGCCTTCACCCGGTTCAACTCGTCCGTGTATACCTCCTCACCCGCCGGTCCCACGATAGTGGCGGTCTGCATATGCATGACCGGCTTTCTGTGCTCGAATGGGCTGCGGAATGGCACCGAGCGGCGCTGGACCTCGATTTCGGCCAGCACGAAACTTTCATTGCCTAACGGGTCCTTCGATACGA
>NZ_BCPP01001204.1:0-1752 GCF_016586125.1 Burkholderia sp. E168m23 | reverse complement strand
CTGCGGATCGCGGTCATGCACGCTGCGCCATTCGGCTAGAATGCGCGGCGCTCCGAACCACGGCAACGACCGGAAACCCGTGCCAATGCAGGCACACCGCCAGATCGGGTGCGACACTCACCGTTGACTTTCACAGCATTTCGCTTCGATTTGCCGCGAGTTGTCCACAACCCGCTTCATGTATCGCGCAGCGTCCGGTCACCCTCACCTGTGAAAAACACAGCGCGCCGAGTCGTTTCGGGCCGCAGATATCCACAACCGGCGCACGCCCGGATCTTCCTCTGCCGATCGACGGAGGACTCGGCGCACAACAATCGGGAAAAGCTGGAAAGGCTTGTCGGGACGGCCTCGGCGGTACGCTCACCGTTCAAATGCACAGCGTTTCGAGTGATCGTGGTGAGCGGTTGTCCACATCCCTCCGCCGATGCCTCATCGCACCGGCGCGCACACCCGGGCGACGTTATTCGGCAATCGACCGGATGATCTTCGCCGGATTGCCGCCGACCAGCGTATTCGGCGGAACGTCCCGGGTAACGACGGCCGCGGCTGCGACGACCGCATTCTCGCCGATCGTCACGCCGCCGATGATCGTCGCGCCCGCGCCGATCCACACGTTCCGCTCGATCACGATCGGCTTCGCGATCACGCCGTCGCGCCGGCGCGAAGGCTCGACCGGATGACCGGACGTGATCAGGCTGACGTTCGGGCCGATCATCACGTCGTCGCCGATCTCGAGTCCGCCCAGGTCGTAGAACGTGCAGTTCTGGTTGACGAACACGTTGCGCCCGAGCTTCATGCCGGCGCCGCCCGTCGCATGGAATGGCGGGATCAGCATGAAGCCGTCGTCCACCTGCGAGCCGATCAGTTCACCGAACAATGCGCGTACGTCCGCCGCATCGTCGAACGTCAGGCGGTTGAGCCGCGCGGTGATCGCCATCGCCCGCTTGACCTCGGCCACCATGGCCGCCGATTCGGGCGTTCTGCGCGGAATGATCGTGGTGCGATCGTCGGTTGCCATGCGTGACTTGTCTCCGGTGAGTGCGACGGTGCGTGATGCGTCGGCGAGCGCGGCCGGGCGATTGCGTTACCGTATGCGTGGGTACTGGGCAATGAGCCGGGCGCAGTGTAGCAATGCTGGTTCGCGCCAAGGATTTTTTGAATTTTCATAACTAGTTTTGCTATAACTAGTTATATTACGAACTTCAGTCACACAAGGCTCTGCGGGTCATCTCCCGCGATTCACCGCTGCCCCAGCGCATCGAATCAGCTGCGTGCAACCAAACCTGGTACCCCTAGCGGAGCGCCCTTGGCCGGGCGCCCCTAGCCGGACGCCCCTGTCCCAACCTCCCGCGCTCGGGTACGCTTGAGCATCGACCGGATCGACAGCAGCACCCAAACGCGGAGGCGCGATGAAGCTCTACTACTGGCCGAAGACCCGGGCATTCCGGGCGCTGTGGATGCTCGAGGAAATCGGCGGAGTGTACGAACTCGTGCCGATCGACCTGCGCTCGCACGAACAGGGCAGCGACGCGTTCGTGCAGGTCAACCCGATGGCGAAGCTGCCCGCGCTCGACGACGGCAGCGCCCCGTTCGCCGAATCGGGCGCCGTGCTGCTCTATCTTGCCGACCGTTGCCCGGACGCCGGGCTCGGCGTCGCGCCCGACGATCCGCTGCGCGGCCGCTTCCTCCAGTGGATGTTCTTCACGCCGACCTGCCTCGAACCGGCGATGGCCGAGAAATTCACCGGCGCGT
>NZ_BCPP01001203.1:0-1755 GCF_016586125.1 Burkholderia sp. E168m23 | reverse complement strand
GACTCTCGTCACTCCAATGGGCCGGTGCGGGCGCGCGGCGACGGACGTCGCCATGCCGGGCCGGCGCCGGGCGGCCCTGGACGGCGGCATGGGCCGCCTCGTACGGGGAAATATTCCGCCCGGAACAACTCAAGGTTGCCACTGAGTGAGCAGGCGATGCAACTCGGCGATATCCGTTTCGTTGTGCAGACGCTCGCGTGCGTCGCGATCGGACAGCAGTTGCGCGATTTCCGACAGGATCTCGAGGTGCTGCTGGGTGGCTTGCTCGGGGACGAGCAGGAAGATCAGGAGGCCGACCGGCTGGCCGTCGGGCGCTTCGAACGGGATCGCATCGGCGAGGCGGACGAACGCGGCGAGCGGGTGCTTGAGGCCCTTGATGCGGCCGTGCGGAATCGCGACACCTTCGCCGAGCCCGGTCGAACCGAGGCGCTCGCGCGCGAACAGGTTGTCCGTGACGGTGCTGCGGCCGATGCCGTTCTGATTCTCGAACATCAGCCCGGCTTGTTCGAAGACGCGTTTCTTGCTGGTGACCGAGAGGTCGATGACGACGTTCTCTATGGGCAGGATTTTGGCTAGGCGATTCATGTTGGCAGGCGATTGGGCGGCCTGGGGTCTCCTTGCGGCGGCGGACTGATTTTCCATGTTCGGCGATATCAAGGCATGTGGCATGGCAACCTGCAACGCAGCTACCGCATCCAACACCCCCCGGCGATAACCGGAACATTATAGAGCACAGCCGCGTGCGTGGCGCAGCACGGACGGACCGGTTGCACCTCCGCGTGGAGTGGCAAAAAAAACGCCCGGCGAACCGGGCGGCGTGCGTGTTGCGGTGACGGTTATTGCGGCGGCAGCTCGATCTGATCGATCGACGGCTGAAGCTTGATCGGGTCGTGCGCGTGCGTTTGCAGGCGCTCCATGTGCTTGACGACCTGGCGATCCAGCTTGTCGATCAGCAGATCGATCGCGGCGTACAGGTTGCCGTTCGCGCTTTCGACGAAGATGTCCTTGCCCTTCAGGTGCAGGTTGATTTCCGCGCGCTGCTGCTTGTCCTTTTCCTTGTGGTTGTCGACCGAGAGGATCACAGTGCCATCGATCACCTGATCGCTATGCCGTAGCACCCGGTCCAGCTTGGTGATCACGTATTCGCGAATTGCAGGCGTGACTTCGAGATGATGTCCACTGATCTTCAGGTTCATAGTGCTTCTCCAAGCGAGTGGCTACCCGGCCGCATCAAGGCGGCGCTCCGGTCGACTTGCCCGTGCCGCACGAAGCGGCGTATCGCGGACAGATCGTCCGGCCTGTTCCCCGTGTGCGCGGTGGCCGGGACACGCCTGCCGCCGGGCAGGCAGCAGGCTTAAAGAGACTTGCGCAGATTCACTGCCGGGATCTTGAGGGCTTCGCGATATTTCGCAACCGTGCGGCGCGCGACCACGAAACCCTGTTCTGCCAGCAGCTCGGCAATGCGGCTGTCCGAAAGTGGCGATTTTGGGTCTTCAGCTCCTATCAGTTGCTTGATGAGGGCTCGGATGGCGGTCGACGAGGCGGCGCCACCGGTGTCGGTCGAGACGTGAGATCCGAAGAAGTACTTAAATTCAAGCGTCCCGAACGGGGTCAGCATGTACTTCCCGGTTGTCACACGGCTGACAGTCGACTCGTGTAGGCCCAGCGTATCAGCTATTTCCCGCAAAACCAAGGGGCGCATGGCAATTTCACCGTGCGCAAAGAAATTCTTCTGACGCTCGAACAATAGCCTGC
>NZ_BCPP01001202.1:0-1756 GCF_016586125.1 Burkholderia sp. E168m23 | reverse complement strand
ATGGGCGGTAGTTTACCGAAAACCCGTGGGTCTCGCCGGCCTTGGGACGGGGACGGATCGCCGGTATCCGTCGGATGAAACGATGGTCAGACGGTGCGCCAGCCGTCGTGCAGCAGCGCGTTGACGCGTTCGCGCAGCCGGGACAGCCCGCCGAGCGCGACTTCCCGCGGCGGCCGCGACACCGAGAACGCGACGCGTGCGCCCTCGCGCCCTTCCGCGCTGAGCCACAGCCGCTCGCCGCGGCGCAGCTTCAGCGTCTCGCCGTCGGCGAGGAAGTAGTCGTCGACGTCGTTGCTGCGCGTCGCCCAGACCGGCCCGCACTGGACGATCAGCCGCGTGCTGCGTTGCACCTTCATCGGCACGGTCTCGCCGGGGGGAATTTCGAAGGTGATGCTTGAAGAGATTTCTTGCATGATCGACTCCGCCAATAAGTGCTTCGATGACTACAATCCTAGTCACTTGAAGGTGTCCGACCAAACGACCAATTTTCACGTCGATGTGAGGAAAATTAGCAAATGGACCTCCGCCAGCTGCCGGCGCTGAACGCGATTCGCGCGTTCGAAGCCGCCGCCCGCCACGAGAACTTCTCGCGCGCCGCCGACGAGCTGTTCGTCACGCACGGCGCGGTCAGCCACCAGGTGCGCGCGCTCGAGGAAGAGCTCGGCGTGCAGCTGTTCACGCGCAACGGCAAGCGGCTGTGCCTGACCGACGCCGGCATGCGCTACGCGCAGCAGATCCGCACCGCGCTGATGGTGATCGCCGACGCGACGCGCGACGTGCGCGCGAGCGACCGCGACCGGCGGCTGGTGGTGTCGATGCTGTCGTCGTTCGCCGCGCGCTTCATCACGCCGCGCATCGGCACGTTCATCGAGCGGCATCCGGAAATCGACGTCGAGCTGCAGTCGACCAATTCGCTGACCGATTTCGCGCGCGACGACGTCGATCTCGCGATCCGCTTCGGCTTCGGCAGCTATCCGGGGCTCCACGTGGAGCCGCTGTTCGAGGAGGTGTTCTTTCCGGCGTGCGCGCCGACGCTGAACGGCGGCAAGCTGCCGCAGACGCCCGCCGATCTCGTGCACTACCCGCTGCTGCGCTCGGACGACGAGCTGTGGCGGCCGTGGTTCGACGCGGCCGGGCTCGATACGCTGACCGAGCCGAAACGGGGGATTCTGTACCAGGATTCGTCGAACCTGCTGCTGGCCGCGATCGAGGGCCAGGGCATCGCGCTGGTGCGCCGCTCGCTCGCGGTGCACGACCTGCTCGACGGGCGCATCGTGCGCCTGTTCGACATCGACGGGCCGAGCCCGTGGCACTATTTTTTCGTGTGCCCGCCGCCGCTGCTGAACACGCCGCGCGTGCAGGCGTTCCGGACCTGGCTGTTCGAGGAAGTGGCCGAATACAAGCGGCTGTGCGACGAGCTGGACGCGCGGCGCGCGGCGGGGAAATGCCCCGCCGAGTGCGCGCTGGAGGGAGGATGGAAAGGGATCAGCGGCCGTTTGCGCTGATCCCGGACGCCGGAACGAGCGCTTAAAGGACGACCTTGACCATCGGATGGCCGGTCAGCGCACGGTAGATGTTGTCGAGCTGTTCCTGGCTCGTCGCGCGCACGGTGATCGTGAGGCCCGTGTAATTGCCGCCGCTCGACGCACGCTCCTCGATCTTCTCGACGTCGATCTCGTTGTCGTGAACGGCCACGACCTTGAAGATCGTGTCCTTGAATTCGGGGTGCGCCTTGCCCATGATCTTGATCGGGAAA
>NZ_BCPP01001201.1:0-1761 GCF_016586125.1 Burkholderia sp. E168m23 | reverse complement strand
AGCAGGTCGTCTTGCGTGTGGCACGCGGCGGACACCCATCGAGCAGCCGGCAGCGGCCGTTGCGCGGCGGCGCGCAATGCGGTGCCGTCGAGATGCCAGCCGGCGCCGTCGAGCCGCATCACGCCGGCTGCATCGATCGGGCCGTTCAGCATCAGGTGCGCGCCGGCCGCGGCGCAGCGCGCGAGCGCCGCGGCGGCCAGCGACGCGAACGCGGCCGCGTCGAGCGATTTCACGCGTAGTTGCACGAGCGTTTCGCCGCGTGCGAGCACGGCCGACAGGCGGTCGAGGAACGCCGCCCGATCAGCTGCCGACGCGGACGCCGGTTCCGGCGTGATCACGCAGCAGCGCGGCAGCGGCGCGTTCATCGTGCGATGCGGCGCCGGGCCGTCATTCGTCGGCCTCTTTCACGATCTTCGGATAGACGCGCACGAGCACGATGCGCGGCCCGTTCATCTTCTTCACGACGACGTCGAAGCGGTCGAACGACACGCGCTGCCCTTCGGTCGGCAGGTCGCTCAACGCCTGGATCACGAGGCCGCCGACCGATTCCGCGCGGCCTTCGTCGATGTCGATGCCGAGCGCCTGCTCGAGCGACACGACGGGCAGGCTGCCCTTGCCCATCAGCGTGCCGTCGTCGAGGCGGCTCCAGTCGGCGTCGCCTTGGCGGAATTCGTCGTGGATCTGGCCGACCAGCGCGCCGAGCAGGTTGTCGAGCGTCAGGAAGCCGATCGGCTTCTCGCCCTTGTTGCCGACCAGCGCGAAGTGCGGGGCGCCCTTGCGGAAGCGGCGGAACAGCTCCAGCGCCGGCGTATCGGGCTTCACGTACTGGACCGGGCGCACGTAGTCGGAGAGATCCTCGAGCGCGGCGCCCGCGTGACGCGCGAGCAGCAGGTCCTTCAGGTGGATCAGCCCGCTCACCTGTTCGCGCGACGCATCCTCGAACAGCGGATAGCGGCTGAAGCGGTGCCGCGCGACGATCTCCATGTTGTCGGGCAGCGGCAGGTCGCGCCGCAGGCCGATCATTTCATGGGCCGGCCGCATCAGGTCCGACACGGTCATCGACGAAAAATCGAGCGAATGCGCGAGCGTGTTCCACTCGTCGTTGGTGTACGTGCCGCGCGCTGGCTGGGCCGCATTGCCGGCCGCGCTGCGGCGGCTGCGCAGGATCAGCTTCAGCTCGTCGGTTGAATAGTGCGCATCGCCGCCGTGGTCGGCCGACAGCCCTGCGAGCCGCAGCACTGCGTTGGCGCTGGTGTTGAGCACCCAGATCGCCGGATACATCGCCCAGTAGAACGCGTAGAGCGGCAGCGCGACCCACAGGCCGACCTTCTCCGGCTGACGGATCGCCATCGACTTCGGCGCCAGTTCGCCGACGACGATGTGCAGGAACGAGATCAGCGAGAACGCGAACACGAGCGAGATCAGGTGCACGACGCGCTCGGAGTGGACGCCGATCAGGTCGAGCAGCGGGCCGAGCAGTTGCGCGAACGCCGGTTCGCCGACCCAGCCGAGGCCGAGCGATGCGAGCGTGATGCCGAGCTGGCACGCGGAAAGATACGCGTCGAGCCGGCCGTGCACGATGCCGAGGATGCGCCCGCGCAGGCCGTGCTTGCGGGCGAGGGTCTTGACGCGCGTCGCGCGGAGTTTGACGAGGCCGAATTCGGCCGCAACGAAGAACCCGTTCAGGGTCGTATAACTTCGTATAATGTATGCTATACGAAGTTATTACGCGCACGACGTGGCACCACGGCCGGTCGAGCA
>NZ_BCPP01001200.1:0-1763 GCF_016586125.1 Burkholderia sp. E168m23 | reverse complement strand
TTGAATCCCGATTCGATTCGTACAATGGCAGCCAACGTCTGCGGGGCGACGGCAGGCGCACACTGCTGAGCCATCGCCACGAAGTCTTGCGTGGTCATCGCCCATCTCCGCTCGTGCGGCGCGCGCTGATATTATCGCGTCGACATATCATCAATACGGGCGTACCGGCCGTCCGAATGACAGTCGCACTCTCGGCTCGGCCGCGCACCGGTATCTGGTCCATATTGTCGTTCACGCGCATGATCTGCCCCCTCGCTGTCGGACCCGCGCAAACGATGGCGGGAACACGAGGGTATTCAAGCAGCCGGTAAGCACTGACCCAAACCCGTCTTGTAGACGGGTTTTCCCGTCGGGTTGGCTCTGTATCGCCGATTGAGATCAGTTCGACTCAAACGTTTGCCTGTCCGTTGAACCGTGTCAGTGGCCGACCCCGGTTTGCCGCGCCGCTCGATGCCTGCTCACGTCGCTCCGAAACAGCTGAAGGTCGATTCAGTTTGCGTGAAGTACCGCATCCGAACCGGCTCGTCGCATTGTCCACAAACACCAACAATGCGCGGGCCTGTGCCCGGTCCCGGCACTATCAGGGTGGAGCGACCCCACGTATCTGAGGACACGAGGACTCTCTTAAAATAAGGGATAGTCTTGTGCCTATCAGTAAGCCTAGTCATTACGTGGAAAGCATCGAAATTCTGACCGAGCCGGAGCGCCGTCGTCGGCGCACGGCGCAAGAAAAAATCGCCATCGTGCAGGAAACATTGGAGCCGGGAGCGTCGGTGTCGGCCGTTGCACGTCGGCACGGCGTCAACGCCAACCAAGTGTTCGGCTGGCGCAAGCAATACCAGGAAGGCAGTCTGGCGGCGGTGAAGGCAGGCGAAACCGTTGTGCCGGCATCTGAGCTGGCCGCCGCCATCAAGGAAATCAAGGAACTGCAACGGCTACTTGGGAAGAAGACGCTGGAGGTCGAAATCCTGAAAGAAGCCGTGGAATGGGGCCGTTCAAAAAACCTGATTGCGCGCTCGCCCTTGCTGCCGGGGGGCGACCGATGAAGACGGTCTGCGAAGTTCTCGGCGTGGCGCGCTCTGCCGTGGCGGTGAAGCGAGCTCGCTCGTCCGACTGGCGCGATGGTCGCCGTGCCCGCGTGACCAACGATGCCGGGCTGGTCGAGGAGATTCAGGCCCATGTGGCGCACCTTCCCACCTACGGCTACCGCCGTGTCTGGGCGCTGCTGCGCCGCAGTCGGGAGCAGAGCGGTGCGCCGTGCATCAACGTCAAGCGCGTGTATCGGGTCATGCGGGAGCATCAGTTGCTGCTGCGCCGCCCTGGCGTGCGGCGAGATAAGCGGCGACATGACGGTCGCGTTGCGGTGGACCGCAGCAACACCCGCTGGTGCTCCGATGGCTTCGAGTTTCGGTGCGACGATGGTACGCCGCTGCGCGTGACGTTTGCGCTGGACTGCTGCGACCGCGAGGCGATTAGCTGGGCAGCAACGACCGGCGGGCATAGCGGTGATGTGGTGCGCGACGTGATGCTGGCCGCCGTCGAACAGCGCTTCGGCACCACGCAGGCCGCGCAGCCCATTGAATGGCTGACGGACAACGGCTCGGCCTACATCGACCACCGCACGCGCAGCTTCGCTCGCGAACTGGGTCTTGAGCCGCTGACCACACCGGTCCGTTCACCGCAGAGCAATGGCATGGCGGAATCGTTCGTGAAGACCATGAAGGACAATTACGTCGCCTATATGGACAAGTCTGACGCACCAA
>NZ_BCPP01001199.1:0-1771 GCF_016586125.1 Burkholderia sp. E168m23 | reverse complement strand
CATTATACGAAGTTATACGACGCTCGTTGCGCATGCGCCTGCGTCGCGCCCGCAATCCGTGGCAGGCGCCGCGTGCGCGCACGCTGTTCACGCGCCCCGCGACGTCGCCGCTGCGCACGCTGCTGTTCCGTCTCGGCGCGGTCGTGCTGTTGTGCACGCTGGCGTTCCTCGTGCTGTATCTCGATCGCGACGGCCTGCGCGATTCGACCAAGAGCACGCCGATGACCGTGGCCGATCTCGTGTACTTCACGATGGTCACGGTCGCGACGGTCGGCTACGGCGATATCGTGCCCGTCACGGCGCGGGCGCGCCTGCTCGATGCGTTCTTCATCGTGCCGATCCGCATCGGCATCTGGTTCATTTTCCTGGGCACGGCGTATCAGTTCGTGATCCAGCGCGTCATCGAGGAATTCCGCATGAAACGCCTGCAGAAGCAACTGTCCGATCACATCGTCGTGTGCGGTTATGGCCTGTCGGGATCGATCGCGGTGCGCGAGTTGCTGGAGAGCGGCGTCGATCCGGCGACGATCATCGTGATCGATTCGCAGCAGCAGGCCCTCGAGGCGGCGACGTCGCTCGGCGTGACGGGGTTGCTCGGCGATCCGGCCCATGAGGATCTGCTGCAGCAGGCGCAGGTGCGCGCGGCGAAGGCCGTGATCATTTCGGTGACCGACGATCCGACCGCGATCCTGCTGACGCTGTCGGTGCGCAGCATCGCGCCCGATACGAAGATCGTCGTGCGGATTCAGGAGAACCTGTACCAGCGGCAACTGCGGCAGGCCGGCGCGGACGTGATCGTATCGTCGACGAAGATCGGTGCGTTGTTGCTGGCGGATGCGGTCCACAGCCGCTACATCGTGCCGTTCGTGAACGACATGCTGTCGACGCGCGGGCGCGCGACGCTGCTGGAGCGCGAGGCATTGCCGCATGAGATCGGCTGCCTGACGAACGTCGTGCCGGGCGCGATCGTGGTCGGGCTCGATCGCTGCGGGAAGATCTATTCGTTTTACGAGGATGCGCCGTGCAGGATCGAGGCGGGCGATACGCTGGTGGTGATTCAGTCGGCGCGGATTCCCGATCCGGATGCGTGAGGACGTTTGGCTTGGGTGATGCGCCCATGAGGGCACGGGCGCCTGGCGTTGTCCATGAAGCCTGTCTCGAACGCGGCTGCTGCTTGATCTGCTGGAACACTTTGTAGCGGAATCAGCGGTTTTCATGAAGCCGTCTCCAAACCCGAACCCGCGTCGCGTTCAGGAGCAGGAGTACGGGCCACGCCAGCCCCCCTAACGAAACGCCCGCATCTGCCCCGTCATCATCTGCAGCATCTTGTTGGCGGCCACCGAGAGCTTGCGGCCCACGCGCGTGACCATGTGCGCTTCGGCGTTCTCGAGGATCGGATGCGCGATGTCGATCGCGAACAGCTCCCTGGCCTGCAGCTCGGCCGTCACCGCGAAGGCCGGCATCACCGAGATACCGAGCCCGGATTTCACGAACTCCTTCAGGATCGCGAAGGAATTGGTGGTGATGATCGGCGCGAGCCGTACGCGCTCGGCGTATTCCACGGCCTCCATCATCTGCCGCGTGCCGTAGGACGGGTGAGTGGCCGCCAGCGGGTAGGTGGCGAGCTGCTGCACCGTCAGCACCTTGTGGCTGCGGCGCGGAAAGTCGGGGCCGACGATCGCCATCATCGGCTGCCGCTTCGACGCGCGCGACACCAGCTTGGGTTCGCTGGGCGGGTTGTACACCAGGCCGATCTCGCCTTCGTCGTTCG
>NZ_BCPP01001198.1:0-1777 GCF_016586125.1 Burkholderia sp. E168m23 | reverse complement strand
GCGGCGTGAATGATCGACAAGCGATATCCGGCACGCGGCGTGTCGACTTAGTCGTCAGCGGGAGCAATACCCAGCAGTTTTGCCCCGAGCACCAACTCGGCCAGCGAGCGAACTTCCATCTTGCGCATCGCATTCCCGCGATGAATCTTGACGGTGATCTCGCTCAAATCCATTTCCGCAGCAATCTGTTTGTTCAATAACCCCCGCACGACGAAGCCCATGACTTCCCGCTCACGCGGGGTCAGCGATTCATAGCGACGTCTCACCTCCGCAACCCGTCCATCCGTCCTGCGACGAGCCTCGTGTTTCAGTAGCGCCCCCTCCACTGCGTCCAACATTTCCTGATCGCGAAACGGCTTCGAAAGAAAATCCAGCGCACCATTCTTCATCGCCTTGACCGACATGGCAACGTCACCATGCGCCGTGATAAAGATGATAGGCAACCCCATGTCGCCGGCAACGATCTGCTCCTGCAACACGAGCCCGCTCTGCCCCTTGAGCCGCACATCGAGAATAAGGCAACTGGATACGTCCGGCTTGTCGAAGGCGAGGAATTCTTGCGCCGAACTGAATAGCTCGACTCGCAGCCCAACAGACCGAAGCAACATGCCGAGCGCCGACCGCATGGAATCGTCGTCGTCGACAACATAAGCGATCGATTGCTTCACTACCTGTGGTGTCGCCTCACTCATGGACACCCCCACCGTTAATGGGCAAAACAAACCACATGGTCGCACCGTTATTCCCCCGGGATTCGGCCCAGATACGGCCACCATGCGCCTCGACAATCGATCGGCAAATCGACAGCCCCATTCCCATCCCCTCCTTTTTAGTTGTGAAAAATGGCGTGAACAACATACTCGCATCTGCTTCGCTAATGCCGTGCCCGGAATCCTCGATCGCAATGAGCGTCTTGTCGCCCTCGTATCGCTGAACTGAAACACTCAGCCTTCGCGTGCGATCCGTCACAACGGCCATCGCTTGAATTGCATTCATCAGCAGGTTGATGACGACTTGCTGAATTTGCACTCGATCGCCAGTAATCCAGAGCACCGACTGCGAAAACGACAGCGACACTTCGGCCTGGTGACTTTGCAGTTCTCGTCGCACCAGATCCACCGACTGTTCGATCACGGCAACGAGGTCGATTGACATCATATCCGGATCCCGCCGTTGCGCCATCGAGCGGATCTGATGAATGACCTGCGTCGCACGCCTCGCATCGTGAGTCATTTGCCCGAGCGCGTACTGAACCTCGGTGAAGTCGGGAGGCGAGCGCTTGATCCAACGCATGCCCGCCTCGCCCGCTGTCACGATTGCGGCAAGCGGCTGCGTGACCTCATGTGCGATCGATGCGGCAAGTTCACCAAGCATCGTCAGACGAGTCACGTGAGCAAGCTCCGCCCTAGAGCGCTCAAGAGCCTGCTCCGCGAGCCTGCGCTCTTCAATGTCCGTATTGACGCCGTACCATCGAACGATCTCGCCATTAGCGTCACGCATCGGTGCCGCGCCGATCATCATGCACCGATAGTCACCGTTGCCCAACCGCACACGCACGGTCACTTCAAAGCTACTTCCGGCGGAAATTCCTTGACGCCAAGCGGCTTCCAGCACGCCGATATCTTCGGCATGGATAATGTCGCGCCAGACGTCCTTGTCACTGGCAACCTTGACGCCGTAATCCGACCAACGACGGTTCAAATAAACGATGCGACCGTCGTTGGATGTACTCCAAACCATGCTCGGAATAGCATCGATCGTCGCGATCAACTCTTCC
>NZ_BCPP01001197.1:0-1781 GCF_016586125.1 Burkholderia sp. E168m23 | reverse complement strand
GTTGTCGAAATGCTGATAGCGCGCCTGCTGGCTGATGTACCACGTGATGCCCGAGCTCGTGCCGACCAGCTCGGCGACGATCAGGTAAGTCCACGCCCAGCCGAGCAGGATGCGCTGATCGCGATACAGGTCCGGCAGCACGCCCGGAATCACGACGTGCGTGAGCAGCTTCAGCTTCTTCGTGCCGAGCGTCATCGCGGCCTCGAACAGCCCGTATTCGAGCTTGCGCGTGGTGTTCGCGATGATCAGCACCTGCTGGAACAGCGTACCGATCACGATGATCGCGATCTTCGGCGCGTCATAGATGCCGAGAATCGCGACCATCAGCGCGCCGAACGCCGGCGCCGGCAGGTAGCGGAAGAACTCCAGGAACGGCTCCTGCAGCCGCGCGAGCGCACTGAAGGTGCCGCAGACGATGCCGAGCGGCACGCCGATCGCGGACGAAATCACGAAGCCCCAGAAGATGATGCGGATGCTGTGCCACAGGCTTTCGTGCAGCCACACGCCATCGCGCGACGCGGGCGGTGTCGTGAACGCCGTGTAGAACGCGCGCAAGACCTGGTGCGGCGCCGGCAGGTAGACCGGATTCGCGCGCTCGCCCTCGGGCACCGCCGCGTGCGTCGCACGCGCATGCGCGAGCTCGTCGTCGAACACGTCGCGGTCGATCTGCATCCCGGTCTGGAAATAGTCGACGCTGCCCGGGTTCGTGATGCGCATCTGCGGATGCCAGACGAACGGCACATAACTGATCAGGCACCAGACGGCGAACGGCAGCAGGAAGGACGCCAGCGCGAGCGTCCATTTGCCGCGCGTCGTCAGCTCGCGGCGCACGGCGAGCCAGCCGGTCGTGTTGCGGGTCGTTGTCATCGGAATCTCCGTATCGTTTCAGGTGCCGGTCGCGCGATGCCGCGGCATCGCGCGACCGTGCGTTCATTGCAATGCGCCGCTGGCGGCCTGCGCGCGGTAAGCGCGCCAGCCGCCGAAGCGCGTGATGTCCTGCGCATCGTCGAGCGCCACGCTTTCGCACAGGAAGCCCTGCACGCGCGCACCGTCGGCGAGGGTCAGCGTGCCGATGCCGAGCGGCGCCGCGATACCGGCGACGAAGCTGCCGTACGCGTCGACCGGCATCTCCCAGACCTCGACCGCGATCGGCGCGCCATCGTTCGGCACACGCACGAGCCCCGGTTTGGCGACACCGCCGCTTGCTTCCGCGGACAGCGCGTAGAGGCGATAGGCCGGCGCGGTGGTGGTCGCGGTGACGAATCGCGCGCCGCGCTGCGTGAGCTGCCCGTTCAACGGTTCGCCGCGCAGATGCGCGCCGACGACGGCCACGCGCACGACCCCCGCGGCGGCGGCACGCGCCGACATCGCGGCCGCGGGCGGCCGAACGTCGTCGACGGCGGCGGCGCCATCGCCCCACGCCTGTGCGAGATCCAGCAGCCGCGCATCGTCGTGCGCACGCCCGACGAACGTGATCCCGAACGGCAAGCCCGCATGCGGCCCGGTCGAGCACGTGCCCGCCGGCACCGCGATCGCTGACAGGTCGAGCAGGTTCACGAAGTTCGTGTAGTAGCCGAAGCGCGAATTGATCGCGATCGGATCGGCTTCGAGCGCATCGACGGTCGCGGTCGTCGCCGAGGTCGGCATCACGATCGCGTCGAGGCCGTCCCACGCGCGGGCCGCGTCGACGCGCAGCGCCGCCAGCCGGTCGAAGGCGGCGAACGCGTCGGCGGCGCTGAAGCGCGACGCCCCCCCGACGATTTCGCGGATCACCGGATGCA
>NZ_BCPP01001196.1:0-1775 GCF_016586125.1 Burkholderia sp. E168m23 | reverse complement strand
GCGCAACCTGCTCGGCGGGATCGGCCTGTTCATCTTCGCGCTGCGGCGCAAGCCCGAATGGCCGACGCTGCTGGAAATCCGCAACTCGGCGATCGTCGGCACGATGCCTCGTCGCGCTGTCGTCCGGCACGATCGCGCTCGGCATGCGCACCGTCAGCAGCGGTTCGGCCGCGGTGATGGTGGCCACGGTGCCGCTGTTCGCGACCGTGATCGCGGCGGTGGCCGGGCGGCCGGTGACGAAGGGCGAATGGGCGGCCGTCGCGCTCGGGATGGTCGGCATCGTCGTGCTGAATTCGGGCGGCGCGGCCGCCGCGAACTCGGCGCTCGGCACGATCTGCGTGCTGGCCGGCGCATTGTTCTGGGCGGGTGGCGCGCATCTCGCGACGCGGCTCAAGCTGCCGTCCGACCTGTTCCTGTCGACGTCGCTGCAGATCGGCCTCGGCGGCCTGATGTCGACGATCGTCGCGTGGCTGCTCGGCGAACGCGTCGAACAACTGGCCGTCGGGCCCGTGTTCGCGTTCGTGTACCTGATGGTGTTCTGCACGATGGCCGCGTACGTCGCGTACGGCTACCTGATCCGCCACACGAGCCCGATCATCGCGAGCAGCTGCATGTACGTGAACCCGATCGTCGCGGTCGCGCTGGGCGCGCTGCTGCTGGGCGAACCGGTGACGATGGCGACCGTGGTCGCGACCGTCGCGATCCTCGGCAGCGTCGGGTTGTCGTTCGTGTTCGATCCGGCGCGCCGGCCCGCGGCCACTACGGCCACCGCTCCGGCTCAGGCTACCGCTGCCAGTTCGCCGGTCGTGGCGGCCGAGCAGGCGGTGACGGTGGACGCTTCGCCCGTCGTCGAGCAGATCGCGACGCCGGATGCGCCGCCCATCCTCGCGCCTTCCGCCGTCCCGCTCGCGGTGCCGACGCCTGCGGCCGTGATGGACCCGGCCGCAGTGATCGAGCCCGCCCCGGCGTTCGCGACGCCGCCCGCCGCCGCCGAGCCGGCCGTTTCGCGCACCGACGCGTGACGCCGCGCTGGCCGGTCGCGCTCAGCCGCGCCGGCCGCCGCGATGGTGGGACCAGCCGGCGAGTGCGGTAAACAGCAGCCCGGCCGCGCACATGCCGATCCAGCCGAACGCGCGCCATGCGGCGACGCCGGCCGACGAGCCGAGCGCGCCGCCGATGAAATAGCACACCATGTACACCGTGTTCACGCGGCTGCGCGCCTCCGGCTTCAGCGCATAGATGCGCGACTGGTTCGAGATCTGCGCGGCCTGTACGCCCACGTCGAGCACGATCACGCCGATCACGAGCCCGACGAGGCTCGACCCCGACAGCGCGAAGATCACGAACGACAGCGCGAGCAGCACGATCGCGAGCGAGATGACCGCGCGCGGGCCGCGCGTGTCCGCGGAGCGGCCCGCATACGGTGCGGCGAGCGCGCCCGCGGCCCCGACGATCCCGAACAGGCCGGCTGCCTGCGGGCCGAGATGGAACGGCGCGCCGGCGAGCAGCAGCGTGAGCACCGGCCAGAATGCGCTGAACGCCGCGAACAGCGCGGCGCCCGTGAGCGATGCCTCGCGCAGCCCGCGCAACTCCACGGCCAGATCCCACATCGAGCCGAGCAGCTTGCCGTACGACAGCGTCGACGTCGGCGAGCTGCGCGGCAGCCGCAGCACGATCACGACGGCGAGCGCGACGAGCGCCGCGACGGATGCGGCGAACACCGCCCGCCAGCCGAAATACTCGGCGATTCGTATAACTTCGTATAATGTATGCTA
>NZ_BCPP01001195.1:0-1788 GCF_016586125.1 Burkholderia sp. E168m23 | reverse complement strand
GCAGACCATTCCCGAGAATCGCGTGTACGTGTCGCCGCAAAGCGTGCGCAAGTTCGTGCACGACTTCGTCAAGTTCTCGAAGGGTAAAGTGGTGTCCGATAACTTGAAGGCGCCGGGCATCGAGATCGGCCGGCCGGACGATACGTACCGCCGGATTCGCATCGAATCGGGTTTCGGCAAGATGACCGTGCTGGTGACCGACGGCCATCTGCCTTACCCGTTCGGGCGTGAAATGACCGGCTACGAAGTCACCGATCTCGCCGCGACGCTGAAGCAGGCCGAAGCCGCGGGCGTGACGGTGCTGGTGCCGCCGTTCAAGTCGGACGGTCGCGACGCGGCGCTCGTGCAGTTTCCGGGCGGCTACGTCGCCGAGATCCACGCGAGCGTGGCGCGATGAAGCACGAGGACACGATCCTTGCCGCGGTGGCCGGCTTCGTCGATACGCTCAGCTTCGTCGCGCTGTTCGGGCTGTTCACCGCGCACGTGACCGGCAACTTCGTGCTGATCGGCGCGGGCATCGCCGGCTTCGGTCAGGGCGTCGTGCTGAAGCTCAGCGTGTTTCCCGCGTTCGTGTGCGGCGTGATCGCGAGCAGCCTGATCGCGCGGTCGATGGCCGCGCGACCCGCCTGGCAGGGCACGCGCGTGCTGCATACGGTGCAGGCCGTGCTGTTGCTCGGCTTCTGTGCGGCCGGCGTGTGGGCGACGCCCGTCACGCAGCCCGACAGCCTGGCGGCGCTCGTGGCCGGCATCGTCGGCACGTTCGCGATGGGCGTGCAGAATGCGCATCCGCGCGTGATCGCCCGCGCGGGCGGCGTGCCGAATACGGTGATGACCGGCAACGTCACGCAGGCGATCCTGGATGCGGTCGACATCCTGTCTCCCGGCACGGCGGACGGCGTGCGCGCCACCGCGCGCGCACGCTTCGCGAAGATGCTGCCGGCGATCGTCGCGTTCGCGCTCGGCGCGGCGGGCGGTGCGCTCGGGTTTCGCTATGTCGGGTTCCTGGCGCTGCTGGTGCCTGCCGGCGCGCTCGCGATGCTCGCGCTGTGCGCGGCGCGAGCGGCCGGTACCACCGCGCAGGAGCGCGCATGATCGAGCGACGCAGGCGACGCCACGGCCGCCGCGTCGAGCGGGCCGCGCGCGTGTCGATCGTCGCGGGGCTGTTGTTCGCGGGCGTCGACGCGGTGTGCGCGGAAACGGCAACTGCGTCGACTTCGACGCAAGAACCGGCGCCGGCGTCGACCGCGTCATCGGCTTCGGCGCCGGCCTCGACGTGCACCGCCAAACGCCCGACGATCTTGTTCAACCGCTGGCAGGAAGACTGGTCGGTGCTCGCGAATCCGTGCGTGCCGCGCGCGCCGCTCGACGGGTTGAAATACCTTCCCCTCGGCAACGATCCGCAATCCTATCTGTCACTCGGCGTGAACCTGCGCGAGCGTCTCGAGACCAACGACGCGCCGCTGTTCGGCATCGGCTCCGCGCAATCGGATACGTACCTGATCCAGCGCGTCGAAGTGCACGCCGATGCGCATCTCGGCCCGCACTGGCAGTTTTTCGCGCAATTGCAGGACGCACGCGCATTCGGCAAGAACACGGTGTCGCCGGTCGACAGGAACCCGCTCGATCTCGAACAGGCGTTCGCGACCTACACGGGCGCGCTCGGCGGCGGCACGGTCAAGTTCCGCGTCGGCCGGCAGGAGATGGCGTTCGACCTGCAGCGCTTCATCGCCGCGCGCGACGGCCCGAACGTGCGGCTGGCGTTCGATGCGGTGTGGGCCGACTACGAAT
>NZ_BCPP01001194.1:0-1790 GCF_016586125.1 Burkholderia sp. E168m23 | reverse complement strand
GCAGGTCGGCGTCGAGCGGGATCACCGCGTCGCCGGCGGCTTCGTCGAGGCCGGCCGTCAGCGCGGCCTCCTTGCCGAAGTTGCGGGTCAGGTCGATCACGCGCACGCGCCGCTCGGCGGCGCCGATCCGGACCAGGCGTTCCAGCGTATCGTCGCGGCTGCCGTCGTTCACGCAGACGATCTCGAAGCGGATCGCATCGATCGCGCTCAGCAACGGAATCACGACGTCGAAGAAGCGCTCGACGGCTTCGCCTTCGTTGTAGAACGGCACGACCAGCGAGACGAGCGGCGTGTAGATGGATTCCCGCATGATGATTCCCCTTGTGATGTCGTCTTACCGGCCGGCGCCGAGCGTCGGGCGGCCGGTGCGGCGCATGCCGTGCGCCGGGCGGTGGTGTGCTCGGGACGGATGGGCGAACCCGGTCTCGGTCGAGGTATCGCGCGCGTCGGGCATCGACGGCACGTCGCGTCGTTCCTGCGCGATCCGGCTGACGAGCAGCGCGAGCGACGCGAGCGTCACGAGCGGCATGAACTGGAACGACAGGTGCGGCACGACCGCGAGGCCCGCGAGCGGCATCGGCCACAGCAGCATCAGCCATTCGCGGTCGAAGCGGCGCCAGCCGCGCGTCAACGCATAGCGCGCGTACCACGCGATCACGATGCCGTACCAGGTCAGGTCGTAGTCGTACAGATAGGGGCTGACGAGCAGGCATGCGCACGCGAGAGTCGCGGCGCGCAGTGCGTACGAGCACGCGCCGCGCCACGCGTAGACGACCGCGATCGCGGCAACCGCCGCCGACAGTAGTTGAAGGCCGCGCGCGACGAGCGCGGGCCAGCCGGCCATCGTCGCGAGCGCGAACAGGGTCGGCATGCGCGCGAGCTGTGCACGGCCGGTGCCGACGATGGCGTAGACGTCGGCGATCACGTGCGCGAACGCGACCCACGGGCCGACGCCGAACGCGAGTGTCGCGAGCAGGGCGCTGACCGCGATCGTCGCGGCCCATGCGGCCAGCGCGCGCCATTGGCCTGCACACAGCAGCGCGAGCGGGAACAGTACCGCAAGCTGCGGCTTCATCGTCAGCAACCCGAAGCAGATCCCGGCGCAGACGGGGCGGCGGTTCAGCGCGAGCAGGCCGACGGCGGCGAGCGTCGCGGTGAAGAGGCTGGTCTGTCCGACGATCACCGTGAGGAATGCGCCGGGGAACGCCAGCGCGCACAGCCACGCGGCATCGCGTTGCACGGTCGCGTGAATCGTTGCAGCGAACAGCGCATACGTGATGCCGAGCCACAGCACCAGCGCCAGCGTGTACGGCAGCCAGCCGAGCGGCAGCACGAGCAGCAGCATCGTCGGCGGATAGAGCCACGGCTGCGTGCCGTTTGCGAGCGTGATCGTCGGAACCGCCGATTTTTCGATCGCGAACAGCGTGGCGTAATGCCACGCGTCGGCGCCGTGCCCGTGCGCGGCGAGCCACGCGGCGCTCCAGATCGGCGAGAAATCGGGAGACAGCGGTTCGAGTACGCCGTGCTTCGACAGGATCACGCGGATCAGGTAGAGGCCGATGAACAGCAGTTCCGTCAGTAGCACGGCGGCCGCATAGACGCGCACGCGGTCGCGATTGAGCCAGTGCGGATGGCGGCGCGGGCCCGCGATCGGGAGTTCAGGATGCACGTCGATGGCGGAATGCGCGTGGCGGGCGAACGAAGGCGCTTTCATTGCTTGCCTCGCGACGCCAGTGCCGTACGACGCACGACGACGAACAGCACCGCGAGCAGCACGACGGGCCCGATCT
>NZ_BCPP01001193.1:0-1794 GCF_016586125.1 Burkholderia sp. E168m23 | reverse complement strand
AGCGGCCTCGCCGAGCCGCTGACCGTCGCGCTGAACGACCTGATCAAGAGCGGCCGCTACCAGCAGGTGCTCGACCGCTGGAACCTCGCGTCCGAAGCGATCGACCAGTCGCGCACGAATCCGCCCGGGCTGCCGAAGAGCTGAGCGCCGCGCGCGCCAGACCGTCCATCCACGCTCACGCAGGAACGCCGCTCACCATGTCTTATTCGCTCTCGTTGCTGGACAAGAGTCCGATCGCCGACGGCGCGAACGCCGCCGACGCACTGCGCTTCACCACGACGCTCGCGCGACGCGCCGAACAGCTCGGCTACGCGCGCTTCTGGGTCGCCGAGCATCACGGCACGCCGGGCTTCGCGAGTTCGGCGCCGGAGGTCGTCGTCGCGCACCTGCTCGCGCACACGTCACGCATCCGCATCGGCTCGGGCGGCGTGATGCTGCAGCACTACAGCCCGTTCAAGGTCGCGGAAACCTTCAAGCTGCTGGCCGCGCTCGCGCCGGGCCGCGTCGATCTCGGCATCGGCAAGGCGCCGGGCGGGCTGCCGCTGACCACGCGTGCGCTGCAGTGGTTCCACGACAAGGCGCGCAAGCCCGATTTCGCGGGGCAGCTCGCGGAGCTCGACGCGTTTCTCGGCTGGGGCGTGGCCGAAGATCATCCGCTCGCCGGCGCGGTCGCGATGCCGGTGCCGCCGCAGTTGCCTGAACGCATCCTGCTCGGCGGCTCGCCGGACAGCGGCGCGCTCGCCGCGCGCCACGGCTGGCGCTTCTGCTACGCGGGCCATTTCAACGGCGACGATGCGAATCTCGAACGCTCGCTCGACGCCTACCGCGGCGCGGGCGGCGAGAAACCGCTCGTCGCGCTGTACGCGGTCGCCGCGCCGACGCGCGACGAGGCCGAACAACTGATCGGGCCGCTGAAGATCTTCAAGCTGCAGTTCGCGGGCGGCCAGAGCTTCAATCTCGGCAGCGCGCAGGCGGCCGCGGAATTCGCGCGGCAAAGCGGTGCATCCGACTACCGGATCGACGAGTTGCGCCCGACGGTACTGGCCGATACGCCCGAAGGCGTGCACCGCGCGCTCGACGCGCTGAGCCGGCGGCTCGACGTCGATGCGTTCGTGATCGATTCGCCGGTATCCGACTACGCGGCGCGGCTCGCGTCTGCCGAATGGCTCGGCGGCGCGCTGTCCACCACGCCGTTGCAGACGGCCCTCGCGGCCGATCGCTCCCTCTCCCCTGACCAGAACACGTGACATTCCCATCATGACGACCCGACGATCGATTCCCTTCGGCCTGATGCTGCAAGGCGCAGGCAGCCACATGAACGCGTGGCGGCATTCGAGCAACCCGCCCGACGCCAGCATCAACCTCGACTTCATGATCGGCGTCGCGCGCAAGGCGGAAGCCGCCGGCATCACGTTCGCGTTCGTCGCGGACGGCCTCTACATCAACGAGAAGTCGATCCCGCACTTCCTGAACCGCTTCGAGCCGCTGACCGTGCTGTCGGCGCTCGCGGTCGCGACGAAGAAGATCGGGCTCGCGGGCACGATCTCGACGTCGTACAGCGAGCCGTTCACGGTCGCGCGCCAGCTCGCGTCGCTCGACGCGATCAGCGGCGGGCGCGCGGGCTGGAACGTCGTGACGACGCCGCTCGAAGGCACCGCGAAGAATTTCGGCAAGACGCACCCGGACCACGAACTGCGCTACGAGATCGCCGACGAATACCTCGAGGTCGTGCAGGGCCTGTGGGACAGCTGGGACGACGATGCATTCGTGCGCGACCGCGCGACCGGCCGCTTC
>NZ_BCPP01001192.1:0-1797 GCF_016586125.1 Burkholderia sp. E168m23 | reverse complement strand
GCGCGCGATCGCGACCCGCTGCCGCTCGCCGCCCGACAGCCGTACGCCGCGCTCGCCGACGCGCGTGTCGTACGCATCGGGGCAGCCGCTCGATGAACGCGTCGAGCTGCGCGCCGCGCGCGGCCGCGATCACCTCGCCGCGGGTCGCGTCGCGCTTGCCGTACGCGATGTTGTACGCGAGCGTGTCGTTGAACAGGATGGTGTCCTGCGGGACGATGCCGAGCGCGTCGCGCAGGCTGCGCTCGGTGACGAGCCGCAAGTCCTGGCCGTCGATCCGGATCGTGCCCGCATCGGGCTGGTACAGCCGGAACAGCAGCCGCGCGAGCGTCGACTTGCCGGAGCCACTGCCGCCGACCACCGCGATCGTCTGCCCGGGCTCGATGCGGAACGACACGTCGAACAGGATCTGCCGGCTCGGCTCGTAGCCGAAGTCGACGTGCTCGAACTCGATCGCGCCGCCGCGCACGACGAGCGGCTGCGCGCCGGGCGCATCGCCGTCCTCGCCCGGCTTGCCGCGCGCATCGAGCAGCCCGAACAGCCGCTCGATGTTCGTCATCGCGTCGTTCGCCTCGCGGAACACGAAGCCGAGCGCATTCAGCGGCAGGCTGATCTGGATGATGTACGCGTTGATCAGCACGAGATCGCCGATCGTCATCGCGCCGCGCGCGACCTGCTGCCCGGCGAGCAGCATCACGGCCGCGATCCCCGCGCCGATGCACGCGCTCTGCCCGATATGCAGCGCCGACAGCGCGTACTGGTTGTCCACGCCGGCCTCGCGCCATTCGTCGAGCACGCGGTCGAGCCGGTCGCGCTCGACGTCCTCGCGGGCGAAATACTTGACCGTATCGACGTTCAGCAGGCTGTCGACCACGCGCGAATTCGACTCGGCCTCGAGCGCGTTCACGCGCCGCTGGTAACGCATGCGCCGGCGCGTAAACACCACCGTATACGCCGCGTAGACGGCGAACGTGGCGAAAATGATCGCCGTGAAGCCGCCGCCGTACTTGCTGATCACGATCACCAGCACCGAGCCGATCTCGATGGCCGTCGGCACGATCGTAAACACCGCGACGCCGAGCAGGTAGCCGATCCCGGCCGTGCCTTTCTCGAGGTCGCGCACCACGGCGCCCGTCTCGCGCTGCGCATGAAAGCGTGCGCCGAGCCGATGCAGGTGGCCGAACGTGCGCACGGTAAACGTCGCGACCGTATGCTGCGTGACCTGCACGAAGGTCATGTCGCGCACTTCGTTCAGTGCGTTGGACGCGAAGCGCACGACCGCGTACGCGAACAGCAGCAGCACCGGCCACGTCATCGGCTGGCCAGCCACGCGGCCGAAACCGTCGACGATGTCCTTGAGCAGCAGCGGCACCGACACGGCCGCCGCTTTCGCGAGCACCAGCAGCACGATCGCCGCGAGCACGCGCGCGCGGTAATGCCAGATCGCGCGCCACAGTTCGACCGCGATCCGCATCCGCAGGCCGCGCTCGTCGCGGCGGCCTCGGTGGTCGCGGCCGGCTGCCGCCTCACGATCCTTGATGGGCGTTTCGTCGATTCCGGTCGTCATGCACGCATTGCTCGCGGTCGGGGGCGGGCCGTTTCACGCACGGGCGGTCAGTGGCGCGGTTCGCGCTCGCGGCCGCCCACGACGGTGCCGGGCTCCGGGTCGCGCGCGGCCGGCTGGGTGGGCGTGACGGTCCGCTTCGTATAACTTCGTATAATGTATGCTATACGAAGTTATTACGTAAAAAAAATCCGCCAGCGTCGCGCCATTTGCTTCGAACAATTCGGCGAGGCGCT
>NZ_BCPP01001191.1:0-1797 GCF_016586125.1 Burkholderia sp. E168m23 | reverse complement strand
CTGCCGACGTCGTGGTCGACGTGGTCGCGGACGTCGTCGCGGCCGGTTTCGACAGCTTCACACCCTTCGGCGGCGTCGACGCGCCGCCGATCGTCAGGCCGTTTTCCTCGAGATGCCCGACCGACTTGGTACCGAGGCCCTTCACGCGGTTCGCGAGATCGTCGGCGTCCTTGAACGGGCCGTTCTTGGTGCGTTCGTCGATGATCGCCTTCGACTTCACGGGCCCGAGCCCCTTCACGGATTCGAGCGCGGCCTGGTCGGCCGTGTTGACTTCGACGGCCGCGGCAAGGCCTGCGGCAAGCGACAGCGATAGCGCGACGAACAGCATCAGCAGCTTTTTCAGCATGGCAAAGGCTCCCTGGTTCTGACGGATGAATGGTTGTTGCAACGGACGGCGACGTGCGAGTTGGCCGGGCGTCGCGTTAAGCATAGGACAAATGCGTGCCCTTTTTGAGACAGGCTGACCGAATCTTGCTGAAGGCTTGCGGTGCTGTAAAGGCCGAACCCGATGCCGGGCGCCGATTTTGACGATTCTTTACGGTGTCGCCGGCGTATTGCGAGGGGCGCGCGGAAAAACGCCGCACTGGCCGTCAGACAATGCTTGACTTAGAGTGAACTCTAACTCCTAACCTTGTTCCTGCCATGTCGAAAACCGTATCCCAACCCTCCGCCGCCGGTCCGCTGACGATCGGGCAAGTCGCCGAACTGACGGGCGTGTCGACGCACACGCTGCGGTATTACGAGCAGGCCGGGCTGCTGCGCGCGATCTCGCGCACGGCGGCCGGGCACCGGCTCTATGCGCCGGCCGACCTTGACTGGCTGGCCTTCGTGATGCGCCTGAAGGCGACCGGCATGCCGATCGCGCAGATGCAGGCGTTCGCGGTGCTGCGCGAGCAGGGCGAGTCGACGTTCGGCGCGCGGCGCGACTTGCTGGTCGCGCATCGCGACGCGGTGCGTGCGCATATCGCGGAGCTGCAGGCGAGCCTCGACGCGATCGGCGACAAGATCGCGTACTACGAGGCGCGGGAACGGGAAACGGAACGACGGGCGAAACCTTCTCACTCTTTATCGGAACAGGACGGACACGATGGAACGACTCGTTGAGGATCGCTACACGCGCGGCTGGAACAAGCTCAAGGAAATCGACGGCGAAGCGGGCGAACGCGTGATCGCGGCGCTCGCGCCGATCGCGCCGGACTTCGGGCGGCTCCTGGTCGAATTCAGCTTCGGCGACATCTACAGCCGGCCGCAGCTCGACCTGAAGGCGCGCGAAATCGCGACGATCGCCGCGCTGGCCGCGCTCGGCAACGCGCAGCCGCAACTGAAGGTGCATATCGAGGCCGCGCTGAACGTCGGCTGCACGCGCGACGAGATCGTCGAGGTGTTCATGCAGATGGCCGTGTATGCGGGGATGCCCGCCGCGCTCAACGCGTTGTTCGCCGCGCACGAGGTGTTCACGCGGCGCGACGAAGCGGCCGGCGTGACGGACCACCCGAACGAAGCGGCCGGGCAGCCCGCATGACCAGGCATGCGCCCGTGCGTCACGCGCGGTGCGGCGCGACGATCCGGTACTTCGCGATGCGCCGGTACAGCGTCGCGCGCGACATGCCGAGCGCCCGGGCGGCCGCGTCGGGCCGCCAGCGGTGCATGGTGAGCGCGGCGACGATGCGGCTGCGTTCGTCGTCGGGCAGCGCGCCCGCCGGCGCGCCGCCGAGTTGCGCGGCGAGGTCGGTCGGCAGGTCGCGCCGCGTCACGCGCGCGGCGTCGCACACCGCGCACGCATAGCGCAGCACGTTG
>NZ_BCPP01001190.1:0-1798 GCF_016586125.1 Burkholderia sp. E168m23 | reverse complement strand
CGCGCCCGCGCGGCGCATCGGTTCCCACGCGTAGCGCACCGACGTCGAGCCGCCGGTGAGCTGGCCGCCGAGCAGCGGATCCGTGAACAGTTTCTCGTTCGGCGGCGCATGATCGAGCGTCACGCTCGACAGCGGTACCTCGAGCTCCTCGGCGATCAGCATCGGCAGCGCCGTATAGACACCCTGCCCCATCTCGACCTTCGGCATCACCAGCGTGATCTTGCCGGCGCGGTCGATCTGCACGAACGCGCTCGGCGCGAACACGCCGGGCTGCGCCGGTTCGGCCGCGTCACCGCCGATCACCGAGCGCCGCGCATCGTCGCCTGCCGCCGGCAGGCTGAAACCGAGCAGCAGGCCACCCCCCGCCGCCGCGCCCAGCGACATGCCGAGCTTGAGGAACGAACGGCGCGATACGCCCGCGCCGGCGGCTTGTCCAGCGACCTTGCCTGCTTCGATCAGTCCTCGAGACATGTCACGCCTCCTTCGCGGCTTGCTTCACGGCCGCGCGAATCCGGTTGTACGTGCCGCAGCGGCAGATGTTGCCGGCCATCGCCGCGTCGATGTCGGCGTCGCTCGGGTTCGGGTTCGATGCGATCAGCGCGGTGGCGGCCATCACCTGCCCCGACTGGCAATAGCCGCACTGGACGACGTCGAGCTCGCGCCACGCCTGCTGGACCTTGTGGCCGGCCGGCGTCGCGCCGACGGCTTCGATCGTCGTGATCTTGCGGCCCGCGACGGCCGCGACCGGCAGCACGCACGAGCGCGCGGCGACGCCGTCGAGATGCACGGTGCACGCGCCGCATTGCGCGATCCCGCAGCCGAATTTCGTGCCGGTGAGGCCGACGACGTCGCGCAGCACCCAGAGCAAGGGCATATCGTCGGGGGCGTCGACCGTGCGGGTTTCGCCGTTGATGTTGAGGTTTACCATTCAGCCTCCAGGGCCGGTAATTGGGGAAGCGCCGCCGGCGCGCGCCTCTGTTGCTGCCACTGAGCGAGCCATCACTGCACGGCACGCTCCGAATAAGCCTGGTGTCCGCACTATATGTGCGTCAATACCACGACGCGCGACGCCACCGGCGAATATTTCGCGTATCACATACCCGGCGCGGACAGCCGCTGAAGCAGCAATGCCGGATCGCATCGATTCAGTCCGACATTGCCTGGCAAGCGCGTCCGCAGCGGTCAAGCAACCTCCGCGAGGGTGCGGACAATCTCATTGACGCTGCTCGCGCCGTCGACCATAACCACCCGCGATTGGCGCGAATATCATGCCGAAAATCCGCCACCGCCCATAGTCTCTACAACGACATTTACGGCTAGGATTTCGGACAAGCGGACGGGGCGCCCCCAACTTGGCCGACTCCGCTCGCTCCGCTTCTGGCCCGGTAACCTTGTCACACCGGGACTACATACCCACGTATAGTGGGACTCCCGCCTCGGACGTCGTACACTTTGCTCTCGAGTCAAGCAATGTTCCTCCCAGCGCGATCGACATCCGTATTTCGCACACTGTCCAGAATTCTCTTTCTACTTCAGCCATGCACGTGCGTTCAAATGATGATGGTAAGCAAGGCGATACCAACCCACTGTCCAGCCCGGTTGCGATTGGTGACACCGATTACCAACGGGAGCGATACCCATTACTCACCGAAGCGGAAATACACCGAATCACGCGATTCGGTGAAATCCGCGAGTGGAACGACGGCGATCAGATCTTCCGTGTGGGCGAGCCGGGCTTCGGTATGTTCGTCATCCTTTCGGGCTCGATTCGCGTCACTCGCCGGGATGCACTGAACCG